>NZ_JBJACT010000013.1:0-174821 GCF_044778005.1 Mesorhizobium sp. IMUNJ 23033 | reverse complement strand
CCGCCTGTGATCTTGCTCCTGTGCTTGGACT
The DNA here is from genome assembly GCF_044778005.1 of Mesorhizobium sp. IMUNJ 23033. Classification (NCBI taxonomy): domain Bacteria; kingdom Pseudomonadati; phylum Pseudomonadota; class Alphaproteobacteria; order Hyphomicrobiales; family Phyllobacteriaceae; genus Mesorhizobium; species Mesorhizobium sp. IMUNJ 23033. Next base: position 174,790 of record NZ_JBJACT010000013.1, on the reverse strand, counting down.
TGCCACTCTCATTGTCGAAGGGCGCAAGACCGGCAAGGGCTGCGATCGACTTGGGTGAACGCTGGCCGAGCTCGGGTAAGTGCGCCAGCAGAGAGAGGGCGGTGATCTTGGAGACACCGGGCACGGAGACCAGGATCCTATGGTCTGCGCCGCGTCGCTTCGCTCCTTGCTTCGCCCCAGGATGACGAAGCGATGGGCGTTTCCGCAAACCGCCGAGCCGTGCCGCTCAGCGCTTCTTGGCCCTGCCGGCGAAGGGATTGTCGGAGGTGCGCAAGGCGATGCGGATCGGCACGCCCGGCATGTCGAAGGCTTCGCGCAGGCTGTTCGAGAGATAGCGGACATAGGATTGCGGCATCGCATCGGGCCGCGAGCACTGGACGACAAAGCCCGGCGGCCGCGTCTTGGCCTGGGTGACATATTTGATCTTCAGGCGGCGGCCGGCGACGGCGGGCGGCGGGTGATGCGCCAGAATGCCTTCCAGCCAGCGGTTGAGCTTGCCGGTCGAGACGCGGCTATTCCAGACCTTGTGCGTGCGGATGACGGCATCCATCAATTTGTCGAGGCCGCGGCCGGTCTCGGCGGAGACTGTCACCGCCTGCATGCCACGCGCCTGCGGCAAAAGCCGCTCGGTCTTCTCGCGCAGTTCGGCCAGCAGCTCCTGCGGCTTGTCGATCAGGTCCCATTTATTGAAGGCGATCACCGGCGCGCGGCCCTCGCGGATGATCAGGTCGGCGATCTGCAGATCCTGCTTCTCGAAAGGGATGGTGGCGTCGAGTACGATGATGACGATCTCGGCGAAGCGGATGGCGCGCAGGCCGTCCTGCACCGACATCACTTCCAGCTTTTCGTGGATCCTGGCCTTGCGGCGCATGCCGGCGGTGTCGAATAGTTTTAAGCGGCGGCCGCGCCAGTCCCAGTCGACGGAGATGGAATCGCGGGTGATGCCGGCTTCCGGCCCGGTCAAAAGCCGCTCCTCGCCGATCAGCGCATTGATCAGCGTCGACTTGCCGGCGTTCGGGCGGCCGACGACGGCGATGCGCATCGGCTTGGTGTCGTCATAGGCGGGCTCGGCGTCCGGATCGGCAATGTCCTCGCCGATCAGCACTTCGCTGGCGGCGACCTCGTCGTCGTCGTCCTCTTCCTCGCCGAAGGCGCGCTCCTCGCCGAGGGCAGCGATCACGGCGTCGCGCAGATCGGGCATGCCCTGGCCGTGTTCGGCCGAGACCGGGATCGGCTCGCCAAGGCCAAGCTCCCAGGCCTCCAGCATGCCGCCCTGGGCGCCCTTCGCTTCGGCCTTGTTGGCGACCAGCACGACCGGCTTGCCGGATTTACGCACCACTTCGGCAAAGGTCCTGTCGTCGGGCAGCAAGCCGGATTTGGCGTCGATGGTGAAGAAGATCAGATCGGCTTCGCGGATGGCGATCTCGGTCTGCGCGCGCATGCGGCCAGGCAGCGTCGAGGCGCCCGCATCCTCGAAGCCGGCAGTGTCGATGACATCGAAATGCAGGTCGTAGAGCTTTGCCGCATGGACGCGGCGATCGCGGGTGACGCCCGGCGTGTCGTCGACAAGCGCCAGCTTCCTTCCCACCAGCCGATTGAAAAGAGTCGATTTGCCGACGTTAGGCCGGCCGATGATGGCGACTTTGAATGTCATCCGGCATCACGACGCGCTGCCCGACCCGCGAATCAGCTCGGACATCAAGGTCGCCCGCTGGCGCGCATTGCGCGGGGCACCGTCATCCGAGGCGATCTGGTCGAACAGTTTCAGCGCGTCCTGAGACTTGCCTTCCTTCCAGGCGGCAAGACCGAGCGCCTCGCGCGCGGTGTGGCGCAGCGTGTTGGTGTCTGCGGTCAGCGCCTCGACGCGGCTGGAGACGTCGGCGAAGGAGCCGTGGTCGACGAGCAGGAGTGCCGCCCTGAGGCGGGCCATGTCGCGGATGCCCGAAGGAATGGCGGTGTCGGCGGCGACGTCGTCGAAATCCTTGACGGCGGCATCGACGTCGCCCTTGTCGGCCTTTACGGTCGCCGCACGCATGCGGGCGAGCAGCGGATAGGCGCCGTAGCCGTCCTTCTCCAGCGAATCCAGTGCGGCCAGCGCCTCGTCGCTCTTGCCGTCATTGGCGAGCTTCAGCGCCTGCGAGAAAGCATCGCCCGAGCGGTTGGCGCGGCTCTCATCCCAATAGCGGTAGCCGACGACGGCGGCGGTGCCGAGCACCACCAGGATGGCAAGGACAAGCAGGGCCGGGCCGAAACGGTCCCACAGCGCCTGCGCCTGTTCGCGACGAATCTCTTCGTTGACTTCGCGGATAAAACTGTCGTCCGACATCATCAAAACCATTGCAGCCCCGGCCGGGGCGCTTCTTGAGCCCGCGTTTTAGCGAAATTTTGTCGGCATGGAAGGGGCTTGGCAGGAAAATCGGCGGAGAGAGGTCGAGGCGCGGCAAAGAGCACCTCTGCGGGTGACCGCACCCGTGCCACATTTCGCCGCTAGCCGGTCCTTGACCTTCCGGATACCCAGACCTTTGCCGATGCCTCCTCTGTCCCGCGTTTTTGCGTCGTCTCTTGCCTCGCTTGCGATGGCAGGCGGTGCCTTTGCCGATCCGCCCGCCACGCCGGCGAAGCTGAAGCCGAAGCAGGTCGTCATCATCTCGTTCGACAGCGCCCGCGACATTTCGCAGTGGAAGCGCAGCCGGGCAATGGCTGAGCGCACCGGCGCGCATTTCACCTATTTTCTGTCCTGCGTCTTTCTGCTCTCGCCACAAACGCGCTCGGAATACACCGCGCCCGGCAAGAGCGCCGGCAAATCGAATATCGGCTTTGCCACCTCGAAACAGGACGTGGCCGAGCGACTCGAGCAGATCCGGCTTGCCGTTTCGGAAGGCCACGACATAGGCAGCCATGGTTGTGGCCATTTCGACGGCAAGGGCTGGAGCAAGGCCGACTGGCTGAGCGAATTCGGTTCCTTCCAGCACATCCTTGAGAATGCCTATTCGATCAACGGCATTGCGCCCGAGCAATCAGGCTGGCGCGCTTTCGCGCGGCATGCGGTGGTCGGCTTTCGCGCGCCCTATCTGTCGACGAACAAGGCGCTTTATGAGGCACTTCCCGCGGCCGGCTTCCAGTTCGACGCCAGCGGCGTCTCGAAGGGCCCGGCCCAGCCGCCGACAAGCAACGGCATCACGCGCTTTTCACTGCCGCAGATTCCGGAGGGCCCGAAGGCAAGACCGGTGATCGCTATGGACTACAATCTCTATGTCCGCCATTCCGGCGGCTTCGAGCGACCGAGCGGAGTGGCGGAATTCGCTGAGCGGACCTATGACGCCTTCCGCGCCGCCTTCGACAGGCAATACCAGGGCAAGCGCATTCCGCTGGAACTCGGCTTCCATTTCACGCTGATGAATGACGGCGCCTACTGGAACGCGCTGGAGCGCTTTGCCGGCGAAGTCTGCGTCAAGGCCGATGTCGAATGCATCAGTTTTCGCGACTATGTCTCGCGGCAACGCGCCGGCGACAGACAGGCAGCGGTGGGCGGCTGAGCCGCCCACGCTTTCCCCGACCAAAGTGTGATCAGGCCGGGTCTTCGGCGCCCTGCCTCGCGAGATAGCGCTGATCGATTTCAGGCAGCGGCTCGCCTTCCAGCGTTGCTTCGAAGGCGCGAAGGCGCTTGTGCACCGACTGAAGCTCGACGATGGTCGACCACGAGCTGAGCAGGAACTGCAGCGACCCCGTCACCTTGCCGAATGCGTTCGATATCTGGTTCAGGGCTCCGAAGGTAATCTTGTGCGCCACGAGCGAGGGGCCGAGGATCAGCAGGGAGAAGATGTTGTCGGCCTGCAAGTAGGTGTACCGGACCACATTGAAATAGATGTAGTGGAAATAGAGCCTGAAGTAGTTGTGACGAACATTGGCGAACAGCTCGGCGGTGGTCGCCGGCTGGGCTCTGTCGGCATAATCCTCGCCGTAGACGAGTTCCTTGCGATAGGCGGCCTCGACGCGCTGGTTGCGGAACTGCAATCCCGGCAACTTCATACCCGCAACCATCACTGAAATCGTTCCGAACAGACACCAGGCAAGTGCTGCGACAACCAGCGGCTGGGGGACTGTTCCGACAATCGGCAACTCAGTGATGTGGGCCTGCAACTGGATCATGACCGGCAGGAAGGCGATCAAGGTCATGATCGACTGGACGAAGCTGGAACCCAGATCTTCCATGATCTGCGAGAACCGCATCGTATCTTCCTGGATACGCTGTGAGGCACCTTCGATGTGGCGCAGCCTGCTCCAGTTCTCGACGAAATAGTTGTTCATCGCCGTGCGCCAGCGGAAGATCCAGTGGCTGACGATGAAGGCATTGACCACCTGCACATTCATGCCGACCAGCGCCAGCCACGAAAAATCGGCCAATCCGAGATAGAACTCGCTATCGGTCGACTTTCCCGTGCCCGACATCAGCCCCTGCACGTAGTCGAAGAATGGTCCATACCAGGCATTGACCGCGACGCTGACCTGAACGTTGAAATAGATGAAGAACAGGATGACGGCCGTCATCAGGATCGACCAGTTCTGCCAGGGATGCGGGGAATACCAGGCCCAGAAGGCGTAGAAGGCAGCGACGCAAAGTACGAAGTAGATGTAGAACCATAGGAATGGCTTGGACCAGAGCACGGCGATACCGATAATGGGCGGCGCACCGGCGGCAGCGGGCGGCAGGCCAAGGATGGCGCCCACTTGCTCGCCACCGAAGAACCAGAACAGGATCGCGGCAAGACTCCAGACGGCGGCCGAGGTGAAGAAGAGCTTCGGCTGCGGGAAAAAGGATACGAACACTGTGGCGGGTTCCTCGGTCGAATCGCAAATCAGCGAGGTTGCTGTAAGCGGGCATAAGTTCACACATTAGGGGGAAAGAAAATGCCCGTGCCCCATGCCCGGCACCGAGCAAGCCCACAAATCATGGCGATTTTGGCGCAGCCGACCATGCAATCGAACCGGACGCCAAAAGAATGACGGCCGCCATGATCGAAGCGAGCACGTAATTGCCGGAGGCCTGGGCGAGCAGCCCAGCGGCGATCGGGCCGATGATCTGGCCAATGCCGAAGGCGGCCGTCATCATCGCCAGGATACGGCGTGGCGCCTGGGGAACCAGTTGTCTTGCCGTCTGCAAGCCGAGAGCGGTAATCGCGATGAAGGTGCCGCCGAGCAGAACGCCGGCCAGCAGCGGCCCGGTATGGCCGCCAACCGCGACGCTGGCGGCGACGCCGACCACCTCGACGAGGCAGGCCAGGGCGTAGGCGGCATAGAGCCCGACCCTGGCCGCAACCTTCTGCCAGAGCCAGAGCGAAGGAAGACCGGCAAGGCCGGTGACCATCCATACCGCTGCCTCGAAGACGCGCCCGCCGCCGCCCTGGCGGACGATGGCGACCAGGAAGGTCGCCGTCACCACATAGCCGAAGCCGAACAGACCATAGGCAACGATCATCTTCAGCAGCGGCCTGTCGTCCTTCGGCAGCGGCGGCTCACGGCCGGCGACGCCGTTGGCGGTCGACGTGGAGCCGACCAGCCAGGCGACGACCACCAGGCCGCAAGCGGAAATCGCCGCCGACCACAGCCAGCCCGCCGCCCAGCCGGCATGGTCGGTGACGAGAATGGCCATCAGCACCGAGGAGGCCGCGATGCCCAGGCCGACGCCGCCGAAATGCAGGGCCTGCAGATCGTTGCGGTCGGCCCGAATGAGATGGCTGAAGACGATGCTCGACATGAACACCATGACGAAGGCGCTGGCCAGACCGGCAAGAAAGCGGATGACGAGAAAGGCCGCCATCGTATCCGTAAGCCCCATCAGAGCGGCAAGCAGTGCGCTGGCGGCAAGGCCGGAGAACATCAGCAGGCGCTCGCGCCCATGCGCCCAGCCGCCGGCCGCGGCCATCGCGCCGACGAGATAGCCGAGATAGTTGGCGGACGCGATCCAGCCGGCGTCGGCCGGCGTCAGGCCAAGCTCCTCCATCATGCCGGGCAGGATCGGCGTGTAGACGAAACGGCCGATTCCCATGGCGACAGCGAGCGCCAGCATGCCGGCGATGGCGAGGCGCAAGGGCGAAGCGGTTTTCATTGCAGCGCACAATAGGTGCATGCGCGGATGAGACAATCCGCTTGTGTTGGGCCAGCGCGGCCGTGCTCCGTCGCGGGCGGTTTTCGCCGTCGCGCTGCCCCTCATCCGCCTGCCGGCACCTTCTCTCCGTATAGTGACGGGGAGAAGGGTCTGGCTGCAACCTCGGCTCGATTTTCTCCAACGCCGGCGATTGGCGAAACCATCGATGACAGCGTCCTTCTCCCCGGCACTATACGGGGAGAAGTGCCCGGCAGGGAGATGAGGGGCGGCGCCGACATCATGCGATCTTAGCCGCAGCCTGCCGTCACCGTCTCGTAGGCGGTGCGCCGCGCCGTCAGGCGGAACGGCACGTCGCCCAGTTCACGCTCCGACATGGTGTCGAGCACCGGGTGCGAGAGCGGATCGATAACCCAGCGGGCGATCTCGTCATGGCGCGGGTCTTGCCCTGCTCCGGAGACGGACAAGACTTTCAGGAATGATAAAATCTTCATCGTCGTTGCCTCCAAGGTCTGGCTTTCCTCCCATAAAATCGGCCTTTCTACCCGGTATTTCAATTGAGATTTCGGCCATATCAGTTTAGAAAAACTTCATGGCTATGCTGAACCGCGTCCATCTGAACGGCCTGCGCGCCGTGGAAACCGTCGCCCGGCTGGGATCGCTCGCCGCAGCGGCTTCCGAGCTCGGCGTTTCCGTCAGCGCCGTCAGCCAACAGATCAAGCGCACCGAACAGCAGCTCGGCCAGACGCTGTTCGAACGGACGCCGGGCGGGCTGGTTCCGACGGAGTTCGGTGTCGTCTTCACGGCGCGTCTCAGCGCCGGTTTCCGAGAGCTTGCGCAGGCTGTGGCGCTGGCAGGCGAGGCGAGCGAATGCACGCTGGTGGTTTCGGTCGCGCCAGCCTTCGCCTCGAAATGGCTGCTGCCGAGACTGTCCAGGCATTTCGCCCGGCATCCGAACGTGCTGCTGCGCATCGACGCTTCGGGTCGGATCGCCGATCTCGACCATTCCGACATCGACATCGGCATCCGGATGGGTGACGGCAAATGGCCGGGCGTGCGCGCGGAACTGCTGCTGGCGCAGGAGGTCTTCCCGGTCTGCGCGCCGTCGATCGCAGCCAAGCTCAGGTCGATCGAGGATCTGGCGCAGACCTGCGCCATCACCGACGAGCGGTCGATGATCAGCTGGGACAGCTGGTTCGAAGCGGCGGGCGTCGAGCCGGTCACCTTCCTCAAGGGCGCGCGCTTCACCGACCCGATGCTTTGCCTGGAATCGGCGATCGCCGGCCATGGCGTTATGCTGGCCTGGCAATTGCTGACGGCCGACGCCCTCACCGACGGCCGGCTGGTGGCGCCCTTCGGCGTGCGCGCCGAGAGCGGCCTGGGCTATTGGATGGTGACCTCGGCGACCAAGGCCGAAAGCCGCAAGGTGCGCGATTTCAAGGCCTGGATCCGCGAAGAGATCGACGCGACGATGGCGCAGTTCCGGACGCTCGACAGCGCCGCCTGAGCCTGGTCCACCGCAATGCGGTGGAAAGGATGGCCGCGCCGGTCTATGTATGGACCAGACCCCACATCACGGCAGGCAGGATCATGACCACACATTCGCGCGGCGTTTCCGCAACGATCGACCCGGTGAAGCTCGACAGGCTGGCCGAGGTCGCCATCAAGGTCGGGCTGCAATTGCAGCCGGGACAGGATCTGGTGCTGACCTCGTCGATCGCCGCCCTGCCCTTGACGCGGCGGATCGTCGAGCACGCCTACAAGGCCGGCGCCGGCCTGGTGACGCCGATCTTCAACGATGACGAGATCACGCTGGCACGCTTCCGCTACGGCGCCGACGACGGCTTCGACCGCGCCGCCGGGTGGCTCTATGAGGGCATGGCCAAGGCCTTCGCCGGCAATGCCGCACGGCTTGCCGTGCGCGGCGAGGACCCGTCGCTGCTGTCGGCGCAGGATCCTTCGAAGGTGGCGCGGGCCAACAAGGCGAATTCGATGGCCTATCAGCCGGCGCTGGAGAAAATCACCGGCTTCGACATCAACTGGAACATCGTCGCCTATCCGGACCTCGCCTGGGCCAAGCAGGTGTTCCCCGATGACGCCGACGACGTCGCGGTGGCAAAGCTCGCCGATGCCATCTTCGCCGCCTCGCGCGTCGACGTGGAAGATCCGATCGGCAACTGGACGGCACACAATGCGGCGCTCCGCAGCCGCACCGAATGGCTGAACGGCCATAATTTCCATGCGCTGCATTTCACCGGGCCGGGCACGGACCTCACCGTCGGCCTGGCCGACGGCCATGAATGGATGGGCGGCGCCTCGACCGCCAAGAACGGCGTCACCTGCAACCCGAACATCCCGACCGAAGAGGTGTTCACCACGCCGCATGCACGGCGCGTCTCGGGCCATGTCTCCTCGACCAAGCCGCTGTCCTACCAGGGCACGCTGGTCGACGAGATCTCGGTGCGCTTCGAGGAGGGCCGGATCGTCGAGGCCAAGGCCTCGAAGGGCGAGGATGTGCTGAAGAAGGTGCTCGACACCGACGAGGGCGCGCGCCGGCTCGGCGAAGTGGCGCTGGTGCCGCATTCCTCGCCGATCTCGGCCAGCGGCCTGCTGTTCTTCAACACGCTGTTCGACGAGAACGCCGCCTGCCACATCGCGCTCGGACAGTGCTATTCAAAATGCTTCGTCGGCGGCGCCTCGCTCAGCCAGGACGAGATCGCCCAGCGCGGCGGCAACAAGAGTTTCATCCATATCGACTGGATGATCGGCTCGGACAAGATCGACATAGACGGCGTCGGCAAGGACGACAGCCGCGTGCCAGTCATGCGCAAGGGCGAATGGGCCTGAGAGGGTCCGCGCGGAGGTTGCGATGGCCTTCGAGATAACGGTCAAGCGCATCTATGAGCCGGCTGAGGCGGGCGACGGACAGCGGGTACTTGTCGACCGCGTCTGGCCACGCGGGGTTGCCAAGAAGGACGCGGCGCTGACGCTATGGCTGAAGGACATTGCGCCGAGTGAAGAGTTGCGCAAATGGTTCGGACATGAGCCCGAGCGCTGGGCGGAGTTCCAGAAGCGGTATGGGGCCGAGCTTGGCCGGAATGATGAGGCGGTGGCGGAACTGCGCGGCCTGCTTCGTGAAGGCAAGGTGACGCTACTCTACGGCGCGCATGACGAGGCGCACAACAATGCGGTGGCGCTGGCGGGGTACCTACTTCGTCATCCTCGGGCTTGACCCGAGGATCCAGAGCGGGCCTAGGGCACCTTACCCCACTGCCGCCTGATAAACATCCGGCTTGAACCCAACCAGGATGCGGTCGCCAACCTCCAGCACAGGGCGCTTGATCATCGTCGGTTTCGCCAGCATCAGCGCCCTGGCCTTCTTCGCATCGAGCGATCCTTTCTCCTTGTCAGACAGTTCGCGGAACGTCGTGCTCGCCTTGTTGAGCAATACCTCCCAGCCGACTTTACCCACCCAGCCATCCAGCCGCCCGGCGTCCAGCCCTTCCACCCTATAATCGTGAAACCGGTAGGCGATATCCCGGCTCTCCAGCCAGACGCGCGCCTTCTTGATCGTGTCGCAGTTGATGATGCCGTACATGGTGATCGTCAAGACAGAACCTCGGAACGATGGATTTGCGAATCTGACGGCAGGCTAGGCCCGCCCTGCCCGCTTTGCCAACGGCTTTGTCGGCGCCTTCGAATTTCGGTCTTGCCAATACTAAGGAATTTTCCTAAGTAATTTGCGAGGCGCCCGTAGTGATGCGCGATCCGCAAGAAGGAAAACGTATGAGCCTACAGACGGCAACTCCCAACCCGCCACCAATCGACGGCATTTTCCGCGCCCTTGCCGATCCGACGCGGCGTCTTGTGGTGGAGCGGCTGAACCGGAGCCCGGCTTCGGTCAGCGAGCTTGCCGAGCCCTTCGACATGGCCCTGCCCTCCTTCATCGAGCACCTCAAGGTGCTGGAAGGTTGCGGGCTGGTGCAATCGGAAAAGGCCGGCCGCGTTCGGACCTACCGGCTTTCGCCCGAACCGCTGAAGCTGGCTGAAAACTGGCTATCCGAGCAGCGCGCTCTTTGGGAGCGCCGCCTCGACCAGTTCGACGCCTATGTCATGACCCTCAAGGAGACAGAAAAATGAGCTATCCGTTCAAGCCGGACCCCAGACTGGACCTCATGCTGGAGCGCGTCGTCGATGCGCCGCGCGAATTGCTGTGGCGCGCCTGGACGACGCCGGAGCACGTCAAGCAATGGTTCACGCCGAAGCCATGGATCATCACGGACTGCGAGATCGACCTTCGGCCCGGCGGGTTGTTCCGGACGCGCATGCAGTCGCCGGATGGCAAGCAAGTCAACGACCGCCATTGCTGCTATCTCGAGATCGTGCCGAACGAGCGGCTCGTCTGGACCGACGCGCTGCTGCCCGGCTTCCGGCCGTCGGGCGAGCCTTTCATCACCGCGGTGATATCGTTTCAGCCGGAAGGCAAGGCGACACGCTACACCGCGACCGCCATCCACCGCGACGAGGCGACGCGCAAGAACCATGAAGAGATGGGTTTTTACGATGGCTGGGGCACGGTGCTCGACCAGCTTGCGGACTATACGAAGACGATCTGAGATTGTCATAGGCGGCCGGGGCACCGCCCTGGCCGCCATATTTTGAATCACGCAGCGAAGCGGGCAGCCACCAGCAAGCCGGTGGTGTTTCCGGCCTCAATAGTAGAAGCGCTCTTCGGTGATTTTGCCGTTCTTGACCGTGTACAGGCCAACCTCATCCATGGTGACGCGCTCACCGGTAGCCTTGGGCGTTATGTCAAACTTGAAGCGGACCGCGAACTGGTCGCCGTTGACATAGGGGCCTTCGACCGAGCCGCCATGGACTTCGTTGTTCTCTTGCCACCACTGGCCCTTCTGCTTGACCGTGTCCTTGCCTTCGCAGACGGCCATCGGCCCGTCCATGGCTTCGTAGCTAACGACGTTGTCGGCATTATACTTCTCTGCAGCGGCTTCGTTGTTGCCTTGCTTGAGGAGCTACGTGAAATCCTTGGCAATTTCCGTAATGGTCATGTGTTCCTCCTGTTCAGACGCTTTCCAAGTAGGGAACCGCTTGCTGGCCTGCCACCGTCGACCCGTTCGGTAGCTGACAACTCGTGTCAGGATGGAGCAATGTCTGCAGCGACTTGTGATGCTCAAAGGGCGGCCAAGGCATCGTCTTGCCCGCGTGCGATCCGGTTTGGAGCAACCCGCTCCCCTATACCTGATAGCAGCCGCGTTCGATGGCGAGGCGCCGCACCAGCGCCAGCACGCTGTCTATGGTGGGCGTTGGTTGGCCGGTCAGCCGACCCAGTTCCTGCACCGCCGTGACCAGCGCGTCGATCTCCATTGGACGGCCGCGCTCCAGGTCCTGAAGCATCGAGGTCTTGTGCTCGCCGACATCGCCGGCGCCCTTGATGCGCCGGTCGACCGCGACGGGAAAGCGTACGCCGAGGCTTTCGCCGATCGCCTGCGCTTCCAGCATCATGGCGCGGGCCAGCGCGCGGGTCGCGTCGTCGGCGACGATGGCCACGAGCGTGCTACCGGTCAGCGCCGAGACCGGATTGAAGGAAAGATTGCCCCAGAGCTTGACCCAGGTCTCGCCGCGGATATCGTCACGAACCGGCGCCTGCAAGCCCGCCGCGACCAACTCCCTGGCGAGCCGCGTGACCCGCCCGCTCTTCTCGCCTGATGGCTCGCCGAGCGAGAAGCGCGTGCCCTCGACATGGCGGATCAGGCCGGGCGCATCGACCTCGGCGGCGGGATAGACGACGGAGCCGATGACGCGCTCCGGCCCGAGACGCTGCCAGATAGTGCCGCCGGGATCGACGGCTTGAATACGGGTGCCTTCGAGCGCACCGCCGGCCTTGTAGAAATACCACCAGGGCACGCCGTTCTGCATGGTGACGACGGCGGTGTCGGGCCCAAGCAGCGGCGCGATCTGATCGAGCGCGGGGCCGACTGAATGCGCCTTCAGCGCCAGCACGACATAATCCTGCACGCCGAGCTCTTCGGCCCGCGCGGCGGCCCTAACCGGAGCAACGGATTCATGGCCGTCCTCGATCAGGCGGAGACCACTTGCCTTGATCGCATCGAGATGCGCGCCGCGCGCCACGATCGACAGATCGACTTTGCCGGCGATGGCCAATTTGGCGGCGAGGTAGCCGCCGATGGCGCCGGCGCCGAAAACGGTAACGCGCATCAGCCGAGACCGAGCTTGGCGGCAAGGCCGATGCGCTGCAGCTTGCCGGTCGCGCCCTTGGGAATCTCGTCGAGGATGAGGACCTTGCGCGGCACCTTGAAATCGGCGAGCCGCGTCGCGGCAAAGCCGCGTATGTCGGCTTCGCTGGCGCTCAACCCTTCGCGCAGCACGACGGCGGCGGCAACCTCTTCGCCGAGCTTGTCATGCGGCATGGCAAAGGTGACGACCTGCGCCACCGCCGGATGATCCATCAGCACGCCGTCGACCTCGAGCGGCGAGATTTTTTCGCCGCCGCGGTTGATGATCTCCTTCAGCCGTCCGGTGACGCGCAAATAGCCGTCTTCGTCGAGCACGCCCTGGTCACCGGTGTGGAACCAGCCATGGGCGAAGGCGCTGGCATTGGCGTCCGGGTTGTTCTCATAGCCGGCCGTGACATTGGGGCCGCGAATGACGATCTCACCGGTCTCGCCGGTTTCGAGCAAGCGCCCGTCGGGAGCCATGACCGCGACCTCCGGCCCGGCGGCGGCGCCGACGCTGCCTGGCTTGCGTTGGCCAGGCGGCAGGCGGTTCGACGCCATCTGGTGCGCGGCCTCGGTCATGCCGTAGGATTCGATCACCGGACAGGAGAAGGCCGCTTCGAGCTCGGCCATCACCTGCGCCGGCAGCGAGGCCGAAGACGAGCGGATGAAGCGGAGCGGTGCCGCGGCCAGCGCATCGGCATTGCGCGCGGCGCGCGGCAGGATCGCCTGATGCATGGTGGGTACTGCCGTGTACCAGCTCGGCTTTGCTTCGCCGAGCCAATGGAAGAAGCGCAGAGCGTTGAAGCCCGGCGTGCAGAAGACGCTGCCGCCGGCGGCGAGCGAGGACAGCACCGCGGCGATCAGCCCATGGATGTGGAACAGCGGCATGATGTTGAGGCAGCGATCGCCGGCGGCCAGGCCGAGCGTTGCGCCGATATGGGCAGCCGAGGCGGCGAGGTTGGCATGGCTGAGCGGCACCAGCTTAGGACGTGAGGTGGTGCCCGACGTGTGCAGCAGCAGCGCGATATCGCCATCCTGTGCCAGCCCGGACAAAACAGACGGACCGACCGGTTCGCCCTCGATACTGAAGCTTCCGGCCGGCGCGTGATGCAATGCAACGAGCCGCAGCACGCGGATACCGAGGCGCTCGGCGACGGCGACCGCCGGACCGTTTTCGTCCCTGGCGACGAGGATTGCCTTGGCGCCGATGTCGGAGAGATAAAAATCGAGCTCGTCGGGCCGGTAGGCGGGGTTGAGCGGTGCCGTCGAAGCGGCCGCCGCCACCGCGACGAAGGCCGTCGCCATCTCCGGCCCGTTGGGCAGCACGATGGCGACGCGATCGCCACGACCGAGCCCCAGCGCGTTGAGCCGCGCTGCCGTCTCGCGGATCAGGCGGCGCAACCCGCCATGCGTCAGGGTTGCCCGGTCGGGTGCTGAAATCGCCGGCGCGCCGTCTGTACCTGCGGCGATCCGTGCGATGATCGAATTCGTTTCAGACAACCCTGACCTCGATGTCGCCAACACTGTCGATATGGCCGGTGAGAATGTCGCCGCGCTGGACGGCGCCGACGCCGGACGGCGTCCCCGAAAGGATAATGTCTCCGGGCATGAGCGTAAACAGGCCAGACAGGTAACTGATCATTTCAGGCACCTTCCAGATCATCTGGTTGAGATCGCCCGTCTGCTTGCGCTGCCCGTTCAGGTCCAGCCAGATCGCACCTTGGGCGGGATGGCCGATCGCGCTTGCAGGAACCAGCGGGGTGCATGGCGCCGACGCCTCGAAGGCCTTGCCGACCTCCCAGGGCCGACCGAGATCCTTGGCCACGGCCTGCAGGTCGCGCCGCGTCATGTCGAGGCCGACGCCGTAGCCGAAAACGCAGTCGAGCGCTTTGGCCACCGGAATGTCCTTGCCGCCGCTTTTCAACGCCACCACCATCTCGATCTCATAGTGGACGTCGCTGGAAGCCGGCGGATAGGGAAATTCTCCGGATGTGTTGAGGTTGTCGGGGTTCTTCTGGAAGAAGAAAGGCGGCTCCTTGTTCGGATCGTGGCCCATTTCGACGGCGTGCGCCGCATAGTTGCGGCCGACGCAATAGACCCGATGCACCGGAAACAGCTTGTCCGACTGAGCGACCGGGATGGCCGGAATCGTGGTCGGTTCGATTGCGTAGTCTGCGCCGTGAATGTTCATTATCTTGCTCCTGCGTAGTATTCGACTTTGGCTTCGGCCCGCTCGATCAGTTCGGCGATCAGGAGGGCGAAGGCGAAAAGGATGATGGTGAGGGCCCAGAATTCGGCCATGCGGAAATTCCGCGAGAAGGTCTCGAAGAGTGCGCCATAGCCGACGATGGCGACCAGAAGCTGGCCGATCACAACGCCCTTCACGCCGCGGATGAGGCCGAGTCTTATGCCGGCGAGGATTTCCGGCAGCGCCGCCCAGAGGATGATTTTCAGGTACAGCGCCCGTCGCGAGGCGCCATAGGATCGCGCCATCTCGATGAGAGACGGCGAGATGTGCCGCACGCCGGCGCGGGTATCAAGGACGATGATCCAGATCGCAAACAGGAACACCGCCGCGACGATCGTCCTTTCGCCGAAGCCGAACAGGATCATCAGCACCGGCACCAGGGCCGAGAGCGGGGCGCTGGAAAAGATGTTGACCCACATGCCGAGCAGGTCGTCGGCGATCTTCACGCGGCCCATGAGAATGCCGAGCGGCACGCCGATCACGATCGACAAGACCATTCCGGTGAAAAAGGCGCGCAGCGTCGTGATCGTCGCGCTCTGCCAGGACGGAGTCTGCACCAGACCCACAGCCGCGCTCAGAACCTCGCTGAGTGGCGGCAGCAGGAAGACCAGGTCGAGCCTGCCGACGATCTCCCACAGCACGCACCAGACAAGCAGCGATGCCATCATCGGGACGCGGTAGCCGAACAGGGTCATCTCAGGGCCTCATTCGGCATATTGCTTCAACCCCTGCCAGATTTCCTGGACCGTATCGAGATAGTGCTTGTCACGGTGGATGAGGTCCGGGTCGCCGGAGCGGTCGATCTCGGGTTCGATGATCTGCGAAACTCTGCCCGGCCGGGGCGACAGCAGCACGATGCGATCGGATATATAAACCGCCTCCTCGATCGAGTGCGTGACGAAGATGAAGGTCTTGTTCTGGTTGCTGCGCAACCTGATCAGGTCTTCCTGAAATTTCCGCCGGTTCTGCTCGTCAACAGCCGAGAACGGTTCGTCGAGAAGCAGCACGTCGGCATCGACCGACAAGGCGCGCGCCAGACCGACGCGCTGGCGCATGCCACCCGAAAGCTGGTGTGGATATTTATCCTCGAACCCGGCGAGCCCGACCTCGGCAATGTAGTGGCGTGCGATCTCCTCGCGCTCGGCTCTTGCCTTGCCGCGCAGTTCGAGCCCGAAGGCGACGTTGCGGAGCGCGGTTGCCCACGGCATCAGCGCAAAATCCTGGAACACGAAGGCACGCTCGGGGCCTGGCGCGGTGACCACCTTGCCGTCGACCGCGATCGAGCCGGCATTGGCCTTGATCAGCCCGGCGATGATCTTGAGAAGCGTCGTCTTTCCGCAGCCGCTCGGGCCGAGCAGGCTGGTCAGCTTGCCACGCGGAAAGTCGAGGTCTATGCCGCGCAAAGCTTCGGTGCTCCCGTAGCTCTTGGAGATTCCCCTCACCTCGACGATCGGATCGATTGGTGCGGGCATCGATGACGGTTCCTTTCGCAGTACAGCAGCGCGCATCTCAGGCTCCTCTTGTCTCGGGCCTGAAAACACGGACCTCGATCCACTGCAGCACAATCAGCGTCAGGGTCGAAAGCGCGATAATCGAGGCAATCGTTGCATACATTTCGGCATAGTCGGCGCGCGAACGGTGAAAGGTGATCAGGTCGCCGATTCCGGTCGGCGTGATCAACAGTTCGGCCAGCACGACGCCGACGAAGCCCGCCGCCACACCCAGGCGCAGACCCGCGAAAATGACCGGGCTGGCGTCAGGAAGGACGATCTGTGTGACCACTTGCCAGCGCGTTCCGAGGAACGAGCGGCACATGACGACGAGCGACTCGTTGACGTTTCGCACCGCCTTATAAGTGTTGAGCACGATGACCGGCAAAGCCAGTATCATCACAGCAAGCGTCTTGGCGGTCATGCCGATGCCGTAGACGAAAGTCACCATCGGGATGAAGGCGGCGACGGGCGCGGCCTGGAGCACGATAAACACCGGGATCAGCAGCCATTCACCGGTGCGCCACAGGCCGCACAGCGTTCCGAGGCCGACGCCGAGGAAAGCCGACAGCAGTATACCGAGCAGCAAGGGTTGCAGCGTCGAGACATACGCCAACGGCAGGCTGCCGTCGGCGATCAGCCCGATGAATGCGGTGAAAGTGGCCGAGAAGGTTGGAAACGCAAAGCTCACCGGTATGCGGCCGGCGATTTCCCAGATGCCCGCAAAAAGGGCGATCGAGACCAGCCTCAAGAGAACTGGCTGGTCCCGCCATCCACCCACTTCGCCGCGTGTCGAACGGGTCGCGAGGCCGACGGCCTCGCTCTCCGTCCTGATGCCGGTCGCCATCCGCCGGACCTATTTCTTGCCGAGCTTGGCGACGGCGCGGTCGATAGCAGCGACATCCCAGAAATCCTCGACCTTGAGGGAGGCCGGCTCGCCTTCGATCTGGCCGGCAAGGCTGAAGAACGCAAAATCGTCGGCTGCGGCCTCCGCTCCGCCGCCGTTCAGCACCAGGCTGCCGGCGGTGGCCGATTCCTTGTAGTACTCGGAAATTTCCGCGTCAGCGTCTGCGCCAAGGTCGGGCAGCAGCTTGTACTTGTTGCGAAACTCAACTGCGACGGCGGGGTTCTCGGTGATCTCGCGCCCCGTCTTCATCAGTTCCTCGACGAGGATATCGACATCGGCGGCATTGTTCTTCAGATAGTCGGCGGTGGCGAACAGACCTTCGTCGGTGGCGCTGAGGTCATCGACCGGCAGCACGATGAACTTGCCGGGCGCTTCCGCCTCGAGCGCGCGCCGATTGGCCGCGTCGACGATCGAGGCTTTCAGGGTGCCCTGGATAAGCGCATTGCGCCGGACCTCGGAGCCGGGGACGTAGCTGACAGTGCCGAGCTTGATGCCGTGGGTCTTGGCCATCAGCAGCATGACGGCCTCGGTGCCGGAGCCGCGCGCCTGCACCGCCACGTCCTGTCCGTCCAGATCCTTCCACTCCTTGTAGAACTCACTGTTGACCACCGGGAAAAAGCGCAGCGTCGAAATCTGCGCGAACAGGCGAATAGGCACGCCCGCCTTCTGGATCAGCGTGTAGGGTGCACCGATGCCGACATCTGCCTGGTTGCCGACGATGGCTTGGGCGGCCAGGTCTTCATCGTTGAGCACGATCAGTTCGACGTTTACTCCGCGTTCCTTCGCGCGTTCGATGGCGGTGAGCGTCTGGATGGATTCGATTCCCGGCAAATCCCCGAACGCGATCCGCATATCGCCGGCGCTGGCAGCCTCGATCGACATTGCACTGCCGATCGCCGCGGCGAGCGCTGTTGCAAGGACGGCACGCCTGGACAGCTTGGTCATGTTGATTCCTCCCGTTTTTCGTGTAACCAATATTGCAAATGGTTAAGGATTTTGGTTAGATTGGTCAAGCAATAATTCGCCTTCGACCAAGTTAACACACGATCCGCGGTTCGCAGTTCGGATATTGACGGCCTCACGCTATCGATTTATCACCAAGGATAGGAATCAATCGGCGAATTGGTTAAACCAATGGACATTGTCGGAGACGGCGGTCACGCAGCGCTGGTACAGCTTCAGGCCTATCTGGCGCAGATGGACCTTTCCGGCGAGACGCGGCTGCCGGCCGAACGGGAGCTTTGCGAAAGTCTCGGCGTTTCGCGGGGCGATTTGCGCAAGGCTCTGGCGGTGCTTGAGAAGGACGGCCGCATCTGGCGTCACGTCGGCAAGGGCACCTTCGTCGGAAGCGGCCCGATCGAAGAGACGATCGGCATTTCGGAAATCGCCGGGCGCACCAACCCCGCCGATGTGATGCGCGCGCGCCTTATCATCGAGCCGGAAATCGCGCGCGAGGCAGCCCTGCACGCCACGCTTGACGATATAGCCGCGATGCGGAAATCCCTCGCCCAGACCCGCGAAGCGGCGACGTGGCGGCAGTATGAAAACATCGACAATCTGCTCCACCGCCAGATCGCTGAGGCGAGCAGCAACAACGTGCTGCTCGGCCTGTTCGACGTGCTGAACGCGGTGCGGCGTACCGTGGTCTGGGGCCGTCTGCGTGCCGATGGCACGCGCCCCCCGGCCGACCATCACAGTTTCGCCGACCACGAGAAGATCGTGGAGGCAATTGCCGACCGCGATCTTGCGGGCGCCGCGGCCGCGATGCGCCTGCATCTGGTGCAGGTTGGTCGGCGTTTGATTCCGGCACATGAGGCGGCTGAATAGTAACTGCGCTGCCGTTTCGACGATCAGTCGGCTCAGCCCGTCATGGGGTGAGCGTGATCCTATCGGGCGCCAGAATCGTATGGCCTCAATAGCCGAGCGCCATTCCATCCTTGCGCGGGTCGGACGCGCCGGTCAGCGTTCCCTTCTCCCAATCGATCAGCACCGCCTGCCCGCCGCCCAGAGGGTGATCGGGCTCGATCACCTGATGGCCGCGCCGGCGCAAGCCCTCAATCGCGTCGGCCGGAACGCTTCGCTCCGCCTCGACGACGTCGTTGTTGTAGAAGACGCGCGGCGCGTCCAGCGCCTGCTGCGGGTCCATGCCGAAGTCGATCATGTTGGTGAGCAGGTGGACATGGCCGAACGGCTGGTAGCCGCCGCCCATGACGCCAAACGGCATCACCGCGCGGCCATTCTTGGTCATCATGCCGGGCATGATCGTGTGCATCGGCCGCTTGCCGGGTGCGATGCAATTGGGGTGCTTCGGATTGAGCCGAAAGCTGGAGCCACGGTTCTGCAGCATGACGCCGGTCCTCGGACCGACAACACCACTGCCGAAGGAATAGTAGGTCGAGTTGATGAAGCTCACGGCATTCAAGTCGCGGTCGACGATGGAGATGTAGACCGTGTCGCTGCCCGGCAGTTCCAAGCGAGGCAGATGCGTCATCGCGTGCTCGCGGTCGATCGCGGCGCGCAGCCTGTCGGCATAGGCGCCGGACAGAAGCTCCTTCACCGGCACCGCGACATGGTCCTGATCGCCGATGAGATTGTCGCGATCGCGGTAAGCCAGCCGCCCCGCCTCGATCTCCAGATGCAGGCGCTCGGCACCGTTGGGATCGAGCGCGCCGAGCTCGAAGCCGGAGAGCACATTCAGCATCAGCAGCGCCGTCAGCCCCTGGTTGTTCGGTGGCATCTGATGAATGCCGTAGCCGCCATAGGAGGTGCCGACCGGCGTCTTGTAGTCGCCCCTTGTCGCGGCGAAATCATCCAGCGTATGCAGTCCGCCGAGCTGCCGGAGTCGGCCGACAATGTCTTCCGCCACCGCGCCTTCATAGAAACCGGCGCGGCCGCTCTTAGCGATGATGCGCAGCGTCGCGGCCAATTGCGGCTGGCGGTGAACATCGCCGGCTTTCGGCGGCTTGCCACCGGGCAGGAAGATGCGCGCCGCCGCCTCATCGAGCGACAGATCAGTTTCCGGATCTTCCCAGTCGAAGGCGACGCGGTCGTGCACGACATAGCCGTTCTCGGCGTAGTGGATGGCAGGCGCGAGAGCGTCGGCGATGCCCTTGCGGCCATGATCGGCCAACAGCCGGCACCAGGCGTCGACTGCGCCCGGCACGGTTACCGCGTGCGGACCTTGCTTGGGAAGCTCGCTAAAGCCGTTCTCCAGATACCAGTCGACGGTCGCGGCGGCGGGCGCGCGACCCGAACCGTTGAAGGCCAGCACCTCGCCCTGCCCTTTCGGGCAGTAGAGGACAAAACAATCGCCGCCAATGCCGGTCGATTGCGGCTCGACCACCGCCTGGACGGCGGCGGCGCAGACGGCGGCGTCCATGGCGTTGCCGCCGGAGCGCAGCATGTCGATGGCGGCTAGTGTCGCGAGCGGATGCGAGGTTGCGGCCATCGCCTCGGTGGCGCGGACCGGCGAGCGGCCTGGAAACTGGAAATCACGCATGCTTTCTGGGTATCCCTGCTTAACGCCCGCGGCCGAAGATCTGCGCGGCGGACAACAAAACGATCGATAGCACGATCAGGCAAGTCGAAATGGCGGCAATGGTCGGATCGATCTGGTCGCGCAGCGCGTTGAACATGCGGCGCGTCAGCGTCGTGGTCTCCCCGCCGGAAATGAACAGCGACACGACCACCTCGTCGAAGGAGGTGATGAAGGCAAACAGCGCGCCCGACACGATCGAGAAGGCAGCTTTCCCGGCGCATCGCACTGGGAAGCGTAACGCCAGACGTCAGGCGCCGTAGCCGATGATGCCCTTGACCTCGAGGAAGTCGTGGATGGCCCAGTCCGCATACTCACGGCCGTTGCCGGACTGCTTGTAGCCACCGAAGGGCGCGAACGTGTCCCACTCCGGATAGTTGATCGACACCTGGCCGGCGCGTAGGCGGGCTGCGATCTTGCGGGCGCGATCGATGTCCTGCGACTGCACATAGGCGGCAAGGCCGTAGACGGTGTCGTTGGCGATCTTCACCGCCTCGTCCTCGTCATTGTAGGAAATGACCGAGAGCACGGGCCCAAAGATCTCTTCCTTCTCGACGGTCATGCCCGGCGTGACGTGGCCGAACACGGTCGGGCGCACATAGTAGCCGCGGTTCAGATGCTCGGGGCGGCCGGGACCGCCAGTGACGAGCGTGGCACCTTCCTTGATGCCGGCCTCGATCAGCCGCTGGATCTTGTCGAACTGGATGTTGGAGACCACCGGTCCGAGCTTGGTCTCTTCCGAGCGCGGATCGCCGACCTTGTGCGCTTCGGCCGCCTGCTTGGCGATCGCCAGCGCCTCGTCATGGCGGCCGGCCGGCACCAGCATGCGCGTCGGCGCATCGCAGGACTGGCCGCTGTTGCCGAAACAGGCATTGACGCCCTGGCGCACGGCGGCCTCGAAGTCGGCATCCGGCAGCACGATGTTGGCCGACTTGCCGCCAAGCTCCTGCGCCACGCGCTTGACCGTCTCGGCCGCCGTCTTGGCGACGATGATGCCGGCGCGGGTCGAACCCGTAAACGAAACCATGTCGACATCGGGATGGCCGGCCATGATCTGGCCGACATCGGGGCCGGTGCCGTTGATCATGTTGTAGACGCCCTTCGGCGTGCCGGCAGCGTCCATCACTTCGGAGAAGACGATGCCGCTGATCGGCGCGATTTCGGAGGGCTTCAGCACCACGGTGCAGCCGGCGGCGATGGCGGGGGCTACCTTGCAGACGATCTGGTTGAGCGGCCAGTTCCAGGGCGTGATCAGCGCGCAGACGCCGATCGGCTCCTTAACCACCATGGTGCCGCCGCGCTTCTCGCTGAAATCGTAATCCTCCAGCGCCTTGATGGTGGCTTCCATATGCGCCCTGCCCGCCCAGACCTGCGCCTCGCGCGCCCAGGTGATCGGCGCGCCCATCTCCTGGCTGACGGCCTGGGCGATGTCCTCGTAGCGCTCGTTGTAGACTTCGAGGATGCGCTTCAGGAGCGTCAGGCGCTCGGCCTTGCTGGTCTGCGAGAAAGACGGGAAGGCGGCCTTGGCGGCAGCGACCGCCTTGTCGACGTCGGCCTTCGAGCCAACGGATATCTTGGTGTAGGCCTCTTCGGTGGAGGGGTCGATAACGTCCAGCGTTGCCGGCGCCACGGGCGCTACCCATTTGCCGTCGATGAAGAAATTCAGATGATTGCTCATGATAGGGCTCCGTTATCTGGAAATGTCGAGGAGATTAGCTGGAGAGCATAGGGCAGTTGGCGCCACGGCGCAGGCTGATATGCGCCACGTCACCGACGCTGAATTGAAAACCCTCGGCCCGGCGCGGCGCGTCGATCACCACCGGCATCCCCTGCCCCAGTTCGGCATGCAAGCGCAAGGTGCGGCCGTGGAAGACGATGCTGTTGACCCGCGCCGGCGCGGTGCCGGAGGCCGCCTCGGTTGCCACCAGCAAATCCTCGGGACGCACGCCGATGGTGCGTACAGCGCCTTCGCCGGGTGCCTCGCCGGCTTCCAAAACAGCCTCCAAGGGCAACGTGCCAGCGGCGAAGCGCAGGCGGTCGCCGTCGCGGCCGACAAAGCGCGACTGCAACAGGTTCATCGTGCCGATGAAGCTGGCAACGAATTTGGTGGCGGGCCGGTCGTAGAGCGTCGCCGGCGGCGCGATCTGCTCGATGCGGCCCTTGTTCATGACGACGATGCGGTCGGATATCGACAGCGCCTCGGTCTGGTCGTGGGTGACCATGACGAAGGTGGTGCCGAGCCTTGACTGAAGCCGCTTCAGTTCGACCTGCATCTGCTCGCGCAGATGCGCGTCGAGCGCCGACAGCGGCTCGTCGAGCAACAGCACGCGCGGTTCGCAGACAATGGCGCGGGCGAGCGCGACGCGTTGGCGCTGGCCGCCCGAGAGCTCAGACACGCGGGCGCCGATCTTGTCGCCGAGGCCGACCATGTCGAGCGCTTCGCCGACGCGCTTGGCCTGTTGCGTGCCGGACAGCTTGCGCAGCGACAGGCCGAAGCCGACATTCTCAGTGACGTTCATGTGCGGGAACAGCGCATAGTCCTGGAACACGGTGTTGACCGGCCGGTCGAATGGCCTGAGCGCGGTGATGTCGCGGCCTTCGAGCAACACCTTGCCGCTCGACGGGCTCTCGAAACCGGCGATCACCCTGAGGCTGGTGGTCTTGCCGCAGCCGGAGGGTCCAAGCAAGGTCAGGAATTCGCCGCGGGCGATGTCGAGGTCGACGGCGTCAAGCCCGACGATGCCGCCGGGGAAAATCTTCGAGACCGCATCCAGCCGCACCAGGGCATCAGGCGCCATCGCGCACCTCCGATGGTTTTGTCGTGTTGACCCACAGGATCTGGCAGCGCTCGACACCCGGGTTGCGGAAGGCGTGCAAAAGCGTGCTCTTGAACGCAAAACTGTCGCCGGTCTTCAGCCCGTAGGTGGTCGAATCCACCACCAGCTCGACCTCGCCCGACAGGACATAGCCGAACTCATGGCCGGCATGCGCATAGGCTTCGGCGGTGCCGCCGCCGGCCTCGACGCTCACCAGCATGCCGGTGAGCGTGGCGGCGGGCGGCGACAGCAGCGCCTTGGCGATGCCCTCCGACTTCACCGGGATCTGCCGCCGCTTGTCGGCGCGCACGCAGTAGAGATCGTTGACGGCATCGTTGCCGTCGGCGATCAGTGCCGACGGCTCGATGTCCAAAGCGGCGGCGAGCGGCCAGATCACTTTGACGCGCAGCGAGGACATACCACGCTCGATCTGGCTCAGCGCCCCGATCGACACGCCGGCCTTGGCGGCAAGCTCGGCCAGCGACAGGTTGCGCTCCAGCCGCAGCGCCCGCACGCGCCGGCCGACCCACACGTCGGCATCGTCCTTCGGCCTTTCAGCCGCCTCGTCCAGCATGTCCATCCGTTCGTCCTCGTTGCTCTTTAACGGCGCGGCGCTGTAAGGCTCCCCCTTCTCCCTTGTGGGAGAAGGTGTCGCCGAAGGCGACGGATGAGGGGTGTTCCAGCTTGGCAAAGACGGCGATCCGTCACGCACCCCTCATCCGTCTCGGCGCTGCGCGCCGATCCACCTTCTCCCACAAAGGGAGAAGGAAAGACCGGCCTCACCCGCCCGCCTTGACCTTCTCGAACATCTTGGCGAGATCGTCATTCTGCTTCATCGGCCCGGTGAAGACGGTGGTCTTCAGGATCACCTCCGGGTCGGACGGCAGCTGCAGCTTGTCCAGTTCCTCCTTCGGCACGGCGGCGAAGGCCGAGCTGGTCGAACTGCCATAGCCATAGGCCTGGATCAGGTATTTGCCGGAATCTGTCTCCAGCCGGCTGTTGATGAAGTCATAGGCGAGGTCGACATTCTTGGCGTCCTTGAGCATGACGAAGCCGCAGGCCCAGGTCAGCATGCCTTCCTTCGGCTTCATGAACTCGACCGGCACGCCCTGCTTCTTCAGCGAAGTGGCCGACGCGTTCCAGGTCATGGCGGCGACCAGCTGGCCGCTGGCCAGCGCCTGCTCCACCGAGGTCATGTCAGTGGTGTAGTTGGAGAGCAGCGGGCGCTGCTCGCGCAGCTTCTCCGCCACCTTGTCCATCTGTTCGGGCGTCATGTCGAACGGATTGACGCCGGCGAGAAGCGCCGCCACGACTGGCGTGTCATGCACGGCATCGATTGTCGCCATGCGCCCGGCATATTGTTTGTCCCACAGCAGGTTCCAGCTCGCTTCGGGATCCTTCACCAGGTCGGTGCGGTAGAGGATCGAGGTGTTGCCCCAGTCCCACGGCACCATCCAGACCTTGCCATCGCCGGCCTGCAGGTCGGGCAGGTTCTTGAAGACGGGGAAGATCGAATCCCAGTTCTTGATGCGCTTGGTGTCGATCGGCTGCAGCAGGCCTTCCTTGTTCCAGCGCGCCACCTTGTCGTAGCAGGGATGCGCGACGTCGGGGCGGAAGCCTGCCTTGACCTTGGTGAAGGCGTCGTCGTCGTCGCCGAAGATCGAGGCCTCGACGCCATCGGGATGGGCGGCAAGGAAGCTCTTGTTGAAGTCGGGCAGTTCGTAGCCCGACCAGGTGAAATATTGCAGCTTGTCGCCGGCGAAGGCGACTGTCGACGAAAGCGCCAGCGCGAGTGCGGCGAGGCCGGCCCGCGCCTTGTTTCCGGTGATCGATTTCAGGTCGAATGCCATTTTCGTTCTCCTCTTCGTTGTTATGATCAGGCTGGATTGGCGGCGGCTGTCCGGCGGGCGGTCCCGAGCCCGCGGTGGCGCAGAATTTCGGCGAAGGCGGCGATGATGAAGGACGCGACGAGGATCGCGGTGCCCAGCGCCATGACGGTCGGCAGCGAGCGCGGGAAGCGCAGCTGGCTCCAGATGTAGAGCGGCAGCGTCGGCTCGGTGCCGGCCAGGAAGAAGACGACGATGAACTCGTCGAAGGAGGTCAGGAAAGCCAGCATGAAAGCCGACAGCACAGCCGGCAGGCTGAGCGGCAGCATGACGCGCCGGAACGTCGTCCAGTCGGAGGCGCCAAGGTCAAGTGCCGCCTCGCGGATGGTTTTCGGAATGGCGGCGAAGCGGCTGCGCATGACCACCACCGTCGTCGGCAGCGCCACCAATATGTGGCCGAGCACGATAGCGACGCGCGACGGGCCGAAGCCGACGAGGTTGACCAGGATCAGCAGCGAAATGCCGACGATGACGCCGGGAATGAGGATCGGCAGCCGGGCAATGGCGCTGATGATGGCGGCCAGCGGCGAGCGGCCATAGAGGTCCATGTAGGACACGGTGATACCGCAGAGAGTAGCGCCGCTGGCGGCGATGGTGCCGATGATGAGGCTGTTGGCCAAAGCGCCCGACAGGGCCGGATTGCCGTAGAGCGTCGCGTACCATTGCAGCGTAAAACCTTGCAGCGGAAACGCCGCCTGGATGGAATCGTTGAAGGAAAACAGCGGGATCAGCAGGATCGGCAGATAGAGGAAGACCAGATAGGCAAGCACATAGGCGCCGAGCCAGCGGCCGCCTGCATTGGCCTCGGTGCGCGCCGTGCTCATGTGCGGCTGCCAAATCTGCGGTCGGCGCCGCGCGCGACCAGAACCACGCAGAGGATGACCAGCATGACGCAAACCGAAAGGGCGGCGCCGAACGGCCAGTCATTGGCCTTACCGAACTCGGACTGGATCAGCGAGCCGATCATGGTGCTGGCCGGACCGCCGACCATGGCAGGCGTCACATAGTCGCCGACCGTCGGCACGAAGACGACGAGGGCCGCCGCCAGCACGCCCGGCATCGAATTCGGCAGCACGACGCGGCGGAAAGAGGTGAGCGGCCTGGCGCCAAGATCGGAGGCGGCTTCGAGCAGCGACTTCGGAATGGTGTCGAGAGCCACATAGATGGGCAGGATGGCGAAGGGCGCATAGGCGTGGGCGAGCGTGACGACGACCGCGGCCGGCGTGTTGAGGAAGGCAAGCGTCGGCTCGGACCAGATGCCGCTTTCGATCAGCGCCGAGTTCAGCACGCCATTATAAGCGAGCACGATCTTCCAGGCGAAGACGCGCAAGAGATAGCTGGTCCAGAACGGCAGCGTCACCAGCAACAGCAAAAGGCCGCGCCGCCGCCCGGCGTGGAAGACGAGATAATAGGCGACGGGATAGGCAGTCACCACCGTGGCAAGCGTCACCAGGCCGGCGATTGCCAGTGAACGTAGCGTCACCGTCCAGTAGAGCGGATCGGACGCCACGGTGGCGAAGTTCGCGATGGTCAGGCCAGCACCGAGCAGCGAGCCGTCATTGCCGCGGAAGGCCAAGAAAAGCACGAGGCCGAGGGCAAACAGGATTAGGAAGAAGGTGACCAGTCCGCCCGGGAGCAGCATGGCAAGATGGAAGCCCGGCGAAGTGCGGGATTCCGGCAGCGACTGCCCTGCTGCGATGGTCGACATCGAACCGTCCAACGGAATTATGAAATCGACTTAGCTTTTTCATATTCGTGAAACTGTCAAGCTGATTCATGGCTAGCCATGAAATCAGCGTTCGAAGGCGTCCAGCATCCGATACCAGGCGATCGTCGCGGCGACGCCAATCTGGCGGAAAGCGTGGAACGGGATCGGCCGGATCGGCGTCAGCGGGAACGGCAACTGGTTGATATCGCCGTTGGTAAGATAGCTCGCCATGCGCCCGCCGAGCGCGGTCATCAGGCCGACGCCGCGGCCCTGGCAGCCGACCACGGCGAGCAGGCCCGGCTCCGGCTCGTGGATATGCGGCAGATGGTCCGGCGTCATCGCCACACGGCCGAACCAGCGTTTTTCTATCGCAACGCCGGCAAGCGCAGGATAGAGCCTGACCAGCGCCCGTTCGAGATGCGCCCAGTCACCCTCACTGGTCGGCAGCGCCATGCGGCCGCGCCCACCCAGGACCAGCCGGCCGTCGGCGCTCTTGCGGTAGTAGACGAGGATGCGGCGCGAATCCGACACTGCTTGCCCTTCCGGCAGAATCGTCGCCGCGAGATTGGAAGACAACGGCGCCGTCGCGATCTGGAACGAATGCAGCGGCACGATGGTCTGGGCCAGGCCAGGAAGCAGGCCGCCTGTATAGGCGTTGGTTGCAAGGACAACCGCCTTCGCCCGCAATTCGGCGCCGTTTGCGGTCGAGACGCGCCAAAAGCCGGCGTCCTTGGCAAGTTTCACCACCTTCTGGCGCTCGGCGATCCGGGCGCCGGCGGCTGTGGCAACGCGCGCCAGTTCCGATGTATAGGCGAGCGGGTCGATGACGCCGGCGCGGCGGTCGAGCCAGCCGCCGAGATAGCCCTGCGCGCCAGTCATCGCCGCGATTTCCGCTTGGCTCAGAAGCTCAACATCGGCACCACGCGCCCGCCACTGCCTATCCCGGTTGGCTGCCGCCTTCAGCGCGGTCTCGGTGTGCGCGGCCTGGATCCAGCCATTGCGAACGAACGGCACCGCCAGTCTCTCGTCGCGGATCAGGTCGAACACCGCATCGGCTGTCGAGGCGGCAAAATTGACCAGCGCCTCGCCGCGTTCGAGCCCGAAATGCTCAAGCAGCCATTCCGGATCATACTTCAGGCCGGGGATGACTTGGCCGCCATTCAGCCCCGATGCGCCCTCTCCGATCGCGCCGGCCTCCAGTACCTGGACTGCAAGACCGAGGCGCGCCGCGTGCAAGGCGGTCGACAGGCCCATGATGCCGCCGCCGACGATGACGACATCGACAGGGCTGCCGGCCGGAAAAAGCGACGGGAATGCCGATACAGCCTTGGGCTTTTGCCAGATCGGATCGGAAAACGGTGCGGGCAAGGATCACCTGAGGTTGATTGTGCGTGAAAATCCTATTGTCGATTTCACATATTTGAAAGAGCGTTTCGATCTTGTTGCGACGCCTGTGGGTATTTGCCGGCCGGCGCCATCGAAAACCGCATCACGAACGGGATAGACCTTTGACCGGAATCCGACGAAAGTGCCGCGCCGATCGGCCCGCCTTTCAACCAAGGTGGACCGCCGTAACCAGACTGGGAGAACCGCAGCCATGATCAATCCAAGCCACCTGCCCGCCGACGGCCTGTTCATCGGCCGTGCTCGGACAGGCGAAGCGTCCTATCCGCTGGTGGTCACGGTGCGCGACGGCACGGTCTTCGACATCACATCAAGCACGGCGCCAACCGTTCGCGATGTCTGCGAAATGGCGGACCCCGCAGGCCATGTTCGCACCGCCAAGGGCAAGCCGATCGGTTCGCTCGACGCGATCGCCGCCAACAGTTTCGCGGCGACGCGCGATCCGGCAAAACCCTATCTGCTCTCCCCGGTCGACCTGCAGGCGGTCAAGGCCTCCGGCGTCACCTTCGTCGTCAGCCTGCTCGAACGGGTCATCGAGGAGCAGGCGCGCGGCTCGGCGGAAAAGGCCGACGCCATCCGCGCCGACATTGCCGGCCTGATCGGCCATGATCTTTCCAAACTGAAGCCAGGCTCGCCCGAAGCGATGGAGATCAAGGCCAAGCTGATCCAGCGCGGCGCCTGGTCGCAATATCTGGAAGTGGGCATCGGTCCCGACGCGGAGATCTTCACCAAATGCCAGCCGATGGCCTCGGTGGGTTTCGGCGCCGATGTCGGGCTGCATCCAGTGTCGACCTGGAACAATCCGGAACCGGAGATCGCCATGATCGCCGCCAGCAGCGGCAGCATCGTCGGCGCCACGATCGGCAACGACGTCAATCTGCGCGACGTCGAGGGACGTTCGGCGCTGCTGCTCGGCAAGGCCAAGGACAACAATGCCTCGGCGTCGCTCGGCCCGTTCATCCGGCTGTTCGACGACACCTTCTCCATCGAGGACGTGAAGCAGGCCATCGTGCGCCTGAAGGTCGAGGGCGAGGACGGGTTTTCGCTGGAGGGCGCTAGCTCGATGGCCGAGATCAGCCGCTCGCCGGAAGAACTGGTCGCAGCCGCCATGGGTCCGCACCACCAGTATCCGGATGGGCTCGCGCTCTATCTCGGCACCATGTTCGTGCCGTCGAAGGATCGCGGCGAAAAGGGCAAAGGTTTTACCCACAAGGTCGGCGACATCGTCACCATCTCGTCGGAGAAATTCGGCGCGCTGGTCAATCGTGTGCGGCTGTCGCCCGATTGCCCGCACTGGACCTATGGCGCCAGCCATCTCATGCGCGACCTCGCCAAGGCAGGTTTGATCTAGCCGGCCCGCGTCGCCTGCGACCCTTTCCTTGCTGAATGCCTGGACGGTTCGGCGGGCGAGGTTGACGGTCCGTGCCGACGAGGCTCCGAGCTTCCGGAAAATATCACCTCAACTGATGCGATCTGATGGGATTGCTGATGGCGCTGTGCCGTGCGCCAACGTCCATTGGCAGATGGAGGCTTGCCAGTGGCCGAAAAAGGGAATGCTCTTAGAGCGCCCGGTCGGTGCTGGTTGGAGATGCGGTCCGTTGGCCGCTTCGCGCCTGATGGGGAGGTCGTTTTCAACATGGGAGGAAATCAAATGCTGACGAGGCTAAGACTGCTCGTGCTTGGCTTGATCATGGCGCTTGCCATTCCGGCAATGGCGCAGGCCAAGACGTTCTACTGGATTTCGCATGGCGGCCCGGCCGACCCGGTCTGGACCTACTTCCTGGCCGGCGCCAAGCAATGGGCGACGGACACCGGCAACACCGTCAACACCTCGTTCCACAATAACGACGTGGCCTCGCAGCAGGAGGCGGTGCGTGCCGCCATCTCGGCCAAGGCAGACGGCATCGTCACCACCAGCCCCGACCCGGGCAGCCTGGTCGAGATCGTCAAGGAAGCGCGCGCTGCCAAGATCCCGATCATCAACTTCAACACGCCTGACCCGAAAGCCAATTTCAATGCCTATGTCGGTGGCGACAATGTCACCTTCGGCAAGCACTGGGCGCAGTATCTGGTCGACAAGGGCCTGGTGAAGAAGGGCGATTTCGTCTGGATGCCGGTCGAAGTTCCCGGCGCCACTTATGGCGTGCAGGAAGAGGAAGGCATCAAGAGCGTGTTCGAGCCGCTCGGCATCACCTACGAAATCACCGAAGCCACGCTCGACCAGGCTGAAGTGATCAACCGCATGGTCGATTATCTCACCGCCAACAAGGCCAAGGTCAAGGCGATCATCGGCCTCGGCGACCTCGTCACCGGCTCGATCAAGCGGGTGTTCGACCAGGTCGGCGTCAAGCCTGGCGAAATCCCGGTCGTCGGCTGGGGCAACTCGCTCGACACCACGCAGGAAGTGCTGAACGGCTACGTCAATGCCGGCCAGTGGCAGGACCCGCAGGCGACCAGCTATGTCGCGCTTTCACTGGCCAACATGGCTGCCAGCGGCATTCCTCCGGGCTTCAACGTCATCACCGGCGCGCTCTACGAGAAGGACACCGCCGAAGTGTACGACAAGATCCTGTCCGGCAAATAAGCCCCACGACTACCAGCGCCGCGCGCCTTTCGACGCGCGGCGCTGGACGCTATCGTCGCCGACCCCGCGCCGTCATCTACGGTGCAGGTCTCAGCCCATTCCATTCATGTCGCGGGTTGCTCGTGGAAAATCGTTCCCTCATCCAAGGCCTGATCGGCAGGCCGGAATTCGGGCCATTCGTCCTGCTCGTCATCGAGCTCGTCGTCTTCTGGGGTATCAATCCCGACTTCCTGTCGCCGCAGAATATCTCCAACATACTGGCCTTCACCGTCGAGCTCGGCCTGATCGCGCTGGCGATGACGCTTTTGATGACATCGGGCGAATTCGACCTCTCGGTCGGATCGCTGTTCGGCTTCTCGCCGGTGCTGATGTGGACGCTGTTCAACAGCGGTGCCACCTCGCTGGAGATGGGGCTCGTCATTGCGCTGGTCGTCGCCACCTTCATCGGGCTGGTCAATGGCTGGTTCGTGACGCAGCTCAAGATCCCCTCCTTCCTGGTGACGCTCGGCATGCTGCTGGTGGTGCGCGGCACTGCTTTGTTCGTCACCGACGGATTCCCGCAGCGGACCTGGAGCGCCGAAGGCAGCTGGCTGGCGGAAGCGCTGGTCGGCGATTTCTTCATCGGCCCGTTCCGTGTCTACATGTCGCTGTTCTGGTTCATCGCCGCCGCGATCGCGCTGGGCTACGTGCTGACCCAGAGCCGCACCGGCAACTGGATCCAGGCCGCCGGCGGCAACCCCAATGCGGCGCGCGCCCGCGGCGTCAACGTCAACGGCGTCAAGATCGGCCTGTTCGTACTGTCGTCGCTGATGGCTTCGCTTGCCGGCGTCATTTCCTCGCTGCGCACCTCGGCGGCCAATCCCAACAGCGGCACCGGCTATGAGCTGGAAGTCATCGCCATGGTGGTGATCGGCGGCACGGCGCTGACCGGCGGACGCGGCACGATCATCGGCACCGTGCTCGGCATCCTGATCCTGCGCGTGATGCGCAACGGCATCGTTCTGATCGGCGTGCCCGGCCTTGCCTACAACATCTTCATCGGCGCCATCATCCTCGGCATGATGGCGCTCCACTCGTGGCTGGAACGCCGGCATCAGTCAGGGACGTGAACCATGGCTGAACCGCTCATCCGCATGACGAACATCCGCAAGTCCTACGGGCGCGTGCAGGCGCTGGTGGACGCCAATTTCCACGTCAATGAACAGGAGATCGTTGGGCTGCTCGGCGACAACGGCGCCGGCAAGTCGACGCTGATCAAGGTGCTGTCGGGCGCGGTGCCGCTGACCAGCGGCGACATCTTCATCCGCGGCAAGAAGGTGAACCTGCGCAGCACCAGCGATGCCATCGCCCACGGCATCGAGACGATCTACCAGGATTCAGCACTGGTCACGCAATTGTCGATTGCCCGCAACCTGTTCCTCGGCCGCGAGCCGATCAAGCCGCCGCGCTTCCTCAACCGCATGGACCAGGAGGCGATGAACGTAGTGGCCCGCGATCTGCTGAAGCAGGTCGGCATCTCCAAGAACATTCCGCCGACCACGCCGATCGGCTCGCTGTCGGGCGGCGAGCGGCAGGCGGTGGCGATCGCGCGCGCCATGCATTTCGACAGCGACCTGATCATCCTCGACGAGCCGACCAACAATCTCGGCGTCGCCGAGACGCAAGGCGTATTGAGCTTCGTCCGCAACGCCCGCGATTCCGGACACTCCTGCATCTTCATCGCCCACAACATCCATCACGTCTTCCAGGTGGTCGACCGCATCGTCGTCATGCGCATGGGCAAGGTCGTGGCCGACGACATCGATCCGAAGAAGACCAATGTCGCCGAGGTCGAGCGGATCATCACCGGCATGTCCGACAAGGAAATCCGCGCGGCTCTCGCAGAGGACACGCAACGGCCAGGCTGAGCACCACCCATCGCTGGCACAGGATCGCAGCAGCTCCTATGACTGTGACAATGAAAGCCACCGTTGCCGATATCGCCAGAAGCTGCGGGCTGTCGACCGCAACGGTCGACCGGGTGCTGAACAACCGCGCGGGCGCCAGCGCCGCCAACCGGCAGCGCGTGATGGAGGCGGCGAGGCAGCTCGGCTATCTGCCCGTGGTCGACCAGGTGGCGTTGCCGTCGAGGCCGGCGCATCTGGAATTCTTCCTGCCGATCGGCTCGAACGCCTTCATGATCGATCTGGCCAAGCATATCGAGGACTATGCCGCGCGCCTGCCGCTGGTCGCATCCTGCCGCATCCACAGCCTCGCCGGCATCGCGCCCGGCGCGCTGCAGGGTGCCATCGAAAACCTCTCGCTCAAGGCGAACGGCGTCGGCGTCATCGCCGTCGATCATCCGAGAACGCGCAACATCCTGCGCGAGGTGGTCGAGGCCGGCATCCGCCTGGTCACGCTGGTCTCGGACGTTCCGGCGGCACCGCGCTCGGCCTATGTCGGCATCGACAACCGGGTCGCCGGCCGCACCGCGGCACTTTTGATGGGACGGTTCCTCGGCGGCCGCACCGGACATCTGGCCATGGTCGTCGGCTCACGCTCCTATCGCGGCCATGAAGAACGCGAGATGGGCTTCCGCTCCGTACTCTCAGAGGAATTCCCCAACCTCAGCGTCTCGAGCGCCGTCGAGATCAATGACGAGCCGGAGGTGAGCTACACCGCGACGATGAAGGCGCTGCACAACGAGCCTGAATTGCTCGGCATCTATTGCGTCGGCGCCGGTCGCTCGGGCGTGGCGAAAGCACTGCTGGAGGCAAGGCCGAAGAAGAAGCCGGTGTTCATCTGCCACGACCTGACCAGGGAAACGCGCGGCTATCTGGTCGACGATATCGCCGATGTCGTCATCGACCAGAATGCGCGGCTGATCGCCGAACAGTCGGTCATCCGCCTGCTCGGCTCGATTGCGTCTTCGGCGCCTTACCTGACGAAAAAATTCATCGAGCCACGCCTGATCTTCAAGGAAAACGTGCCGGTTCAATAGGTTAGTGCGCCGCAGCAAGGTCGCTTTGTCCGGATTTGTCGGAGGAATGGTGGCTGATGCGGCAATTCTGCACACCTGCTATGCAACTTTTATGGTTGCCGAATCATTAAGCAATCGGTAGATATCTGGGTGTCGGCCATCTACTCCTCCCAGATGCGATGCCGACGCTGAATGCGGCGCACCTCCTCCCGCGTCTCATTCGAAATCGAGCCCGCTGCCACCTCCTCCCGGCAGCGGGCTTTTTTCGTTCCGGGTACAGATTCAGGATTCTTCAGCGTCAAAAACGCGAAGCGTCGGTCCTATCGCGCCCGGAACGACGCAATCAAACCCTCCGCCATGCGCACGAACTGCGCGCTCGGGCCTTCGGCGCCGACGCTCTGCATCGAGACGCGCGCGCCCTCGAGCAGCAGCGACAGCGTGTCGGCGAGAAGCTCGGCCTGGCCGACGCCTGCGTCGCGGCAGAGCGCCACCAGGCGGTCGCGCTGGGCTTCCTTGAGTTCCTTGATGACGCGTCGCGCCGGATGATCGGTCTCGCTGAGCTCGATGGCGGCATTGGCCATGTCGCAGCCGCGGCTGTCGGCGTTGAGCATATCGGCGGCCTTGCGAACCCAGGCATGCAATTGCCCGAGCTTGTCGCCGGGATATTCGGCCTCGAATGCGTCCCATATCGCGGCGGCCTTGCATGCGGTGGCGCGCAGGCATTCGATGATCAGGTCGTCCTTGGACTCGAAATGACGGTAGAGCGTCATCTTGTTGGTGCCGGCGGCCTCGGTGATGGCATCGACGCCGACGCCCTTAATGCCATGTTTGTGAAACATGTCCTGTGCCGTCTCCAGGATCCGATCCCGGGGCCGAACGCGTTCCGTAGTGCCGTCTGTCATCGAAGTCTCCTTGTCTCCCTAAAAATTCGGCGCACCTCTTGACTAGGGTGTTACCGGTCTGTAACGTCACGAATGTTACTTACTGGTAACACCCGTCTTGCCTCCCGTCAACGACAGGTATCGCCGTTGGGGCCTACCGGACGAAATAGGGCAAGAACACTGCATGTCATGCGGCTTCGGCCGGTGAGAACGAGAAAAACGGTTCGCGATCATCCGATGCGAATCGCCAGCCAGGAGCCGCTCCTATGTCGCAGCGCAAGGATTTGACGATCGATGAAGCCATCCGGGATCCGATGATCCGGCTGGTGATGAAGGCGGACCGGGTCGATCCGCGCGCCTTGGAGGCGACGCTGCGTTCGCTGGCGGCCGCGCAGGCGCCAGCCCGCAAGGCGGCGCCGCGCTTTCCGGAAGAGACGGCGCGCGGCCGGCAGCTGTCCAGAATCGCCAACGCGTTTGGCGAAGCAAAAGCATTCAACGAGGCCTGCGTGTCATGGTGAACTATTTCATCCACCGCCCGATCTTCGCGTCGGCGATCGCCATCATCATGGTGCTCGCCGGGGCGATTTGTTATTTCCTTTTGCCGGTCTCGCAGTTTCCCGACATCACGCCGCCGCAGGTCGTGGTCAGCGCCCATTATCCGGGCGCCAGCGCGCAGGTGGTCGCCGATACGGTGACGACGCCGCTGGAGCAGCAGATCAACGGCGTTGAAGGCATGACCTACATGTCGTCGTCGAGTTCCAATGACGGCTCCTCGACCATCACCATCACTTTCGATGTCGGCTATCCGCTGAGCACGGCGGCCGTCGACGTCCAGAACCGCGTCTCGCAGGCCGCCTCGTCGCTGCCGGCGATCGTCAACCAGGGCGGCGTGACGATCAAGAAGCAGAACCCGAACTTCGTTCTCATCGTCAACCTGACCTCGCCCGACAAATCGGTCGACCCGGTGGCGCTGAGCAACCTTGCCTATCTGCAGATCGTCGATCCGTTGAAGCGGTTGCAAGGCGTCGGCGACGTGCAGATCTTCGGCGAGCGCCGCTATTCAATGCGCGTATGGCTCGACCCGGACAAACTTGCCAATCTCGGCATCACCGCAGTCGACGTCCAGAACGCCATCTCGGAACAGAACGTCCAGGTGGCGGCCGGCAAGATCGGCCAGTCGCCGGCGCCCGCCGGCACTGCTTTCGAAATGCAGGTCAGCGCTGTCGGCCGCCTGAGCGACCCGAAAGAGTTCGGCGACATCGTCGTGCGCGCCAACACCGACACCGGCTCGCTGGTGCGGCTGAAGGACGTCGCCCGCATCGAGCTCGGCGCGCTGCAATATTCGTCCTCGGCCTTCTTCGGCAAGGACCCGACCGTGGTGCTCGCCGTCTACCAGATGCCCGGCTCCAACGCGCTCGATCTGCAGCAGCGCGTCAAGGACAAGATGCAGGAGCTGTCGGCGCGTTTCCCCAAAGGCGTCTCCTATGCCATGCACTATGACACGACGCGCTTCGTGTCGGCCTCGATGCATGACGTGCTGATCACGCTCGGCGAAGCGCTGGTGCTGGTCGTGGCGGTGGTGTTCATCTTCCTGCAGAGTTGGCGCACGACGATCATCCCGACCATCGCCATTCCGGTGTCGCTGGTGGCGACCATGGTCGTCATGGAGATGCTCGGCTTCTCGCTCAACATGCTCTCTCTGCTCGGCATGGTGCTGGCCATCGGCCTTGTCGTCGACGACGCCATCGTGGTGGTGGAAAATGTCGAACGACAATTGGAGGCGGGTCTCAAACCGCTGGCGGCGACCAAGGCCGCGATGGCCGAAGTCACCGGACCGATCATCGCCACCACAGCAGTGCTGATGGCCGTCTTCGTGCCAGTCGCCTTCATCCCCGGCGTCTCGGGCAAGCTCTACAACCAGTTCGCACTGACAGTGGCGATTTCGGTCGGCATCTCGGCCTTCAACTCGCTGACGCTCAGCCCGGCGCTGAGTGCTGCCTTCCTGCGCCATCGCGGCGAGACGCAGTTCGCGCCGTTCCGCTGGTTCAACACCGGCTTCGACAAGCTCTCGCATGCCTATGCGCATGGCGTGCGCATCCTGATCCGGCTGCGCTGGATCATGCTCGGCCTGTTCGCGGCCGGGCTGGTCGCCACCTACTTCGTCTGGCAGAAGCTGCCCTCGACCTTCCTTCCGGTCGAGGACCAGGGCTACTTCTTCGTCGTCATCCAGCTGCCTGACGGCGCCTCGCTGGAACGCACCGACGCGGTGGCGCAGAAGGCGCGCGACATTCTGCAGGCGACGCCTGGCGTCGACATCGTCGGCTCGATCAGCGGCCTGAACTTCCTGACCAGCGCGGCACAGTCGAACTCGGCGGTCGAGTTCGCCATCCTGAAGCCTTGGGAAGAACGCGGCCCCGACCAGAGCGCATCGAAGCTCGTCGCCGATGTGCGCGGCAAGCTGATGCAGATTCCGGAAGCCTTCGCGCTGTCCTTCGATCCGCCTTCGATCCCGGGTATCGGCACCACGGGCGGCTTCGAATTCGTCGTCGAGGATCTCACCGGGCGCGGCAGCGTGGCTCTCAACGATGCGACGCAAGCCGTCATCGCCGAGGCGCGCAAGCAGCCGGAAATCAATCCGCAGCAGCTGTTCTCGCCGTTCTCGACCTCGACGCCGCAGTTCAACTACGACCTCGACCGCAGCAAGGCCAAACTGCTCGGCCTCAACCTGCCCGATGTCTTCAACACGCTGCAGATCTATCTCGGCTCGCTCTATGTGAACGACTTCAACCTGTTCGGCCGCACCTTCCGGGTGACCATCCAGGCCGACAAGGATGCACGTGCCGGTGCGGCCGACATTTCGCGGCTCTATGTGCGCAATGCGTCTGGCGGCATGGTGCCGCTCTCGACGTTGGGCAAGCTGGTGCCGTTCGTCGGTCCGGAAACCGTCCCGCACTACAACAACAACGCCTCGGCCACGATCAATGGCGGCGCTGCCCCCGGCTATTCTTCGGGTCAGGCGGTTGCCGCGATGGAACGGGCCGCTGCCACCGCGCTGCCAAGGGATTTCGGTTTCGAGTGGACCGGCATCACCTTCCAGGAGCTCAAGGCAGGATCGATCGCGTCGGTCGTCTTCGGCCTCGCCATCGTCTTCGTCTTCCTGATCCTGGCGATGCAGTATGAAAGCTGGGCGATGCCGTTCATGGTGCTCTTGGCGGTGCCACTGGCCCTGTTCGGCGCCTTCGCAGCCCTGTTCTTGCGCGGCATGCAGATCGACGTCTACTCGCAGATCGGCTTCGTCATGCTGATTGGCCTCGCCGCCAAGAACGCGATCCTGATCGTCGAGTTCGCAAGGCGGCGACGCGAGGAAGGCCTCACCATCGTCGACGCGGCGATGGAAGCCGCACGGCTAAGGTTGCGGCCGATCCTGATGACGGCCTTCGCCTTCATCCTCGGCGTGTTGCCGCTGATGTTTGCGACGGGCGCCGGTGCAGCAAGCCGGCAGTCAATCGGCACCACCGTCTTTGGCGGCATGGTGGCAGCGACAATCCTGTCGCTGGTGTTCGTGCCCGTCTTCTACGCGGTGATCGAACGGCTGCGCGAAGGCCGCGAGCGCAGCGAGCCCACGGCCGCACATGAACAGGACAATATTGAACCGACTGCCGAACCAGCGCCGATGCGCCTGGCCGAAGCGGCCGAATAGGATTGGAGATATTAATCATGCGTAAATGGAAAATCGCTTTGGGAACGGCCGTCGCGCTGGGCGCGATCTCGGTGGCGAGCGTGCATCTGCTCGACATGGGCAATCTCGGCGTCAATGCCGGCACCGCAGGGGCGGCTCCAGCTCCGGCGGCGTTCGTCATGCCGGTGCCGGTGGTCGGCGTGGTCCGCAAGACCATCCCGATCTATCTCGACTATGCCGCGCGCACCGAGCCGATCCGCAGCATCACGTTGCAGGCGCGCGTGCCGGGCTATCTGCAGGAGCAGGCTGCCGCCGACGGCAGCGACGTCAAGCAGGGCGACCTGCTCTACAGAATAGCTCCGGAGGATTTCCAGGCGGCTCTCGACCAGGCCAAGGCGCAGGTGCAGCGCGACACGGCAACACTCGACTATGCGCGCTCCAATCTCGGCCGCGGCACGGAGCTCGCCAAGAGCGGCTACCTCGCCAAGGACAGCTTTGACCAGCGCACCAGCACGTTGCGCGAGGCCGAGGCGTCACTGGCGGTCAATCAGGCCGCGGTGCGAACGGCGGAGCTCAATCTGAGCTATGCCGAGATCAAGGCGCCGTTCCCCGGCCGCATCGGCCGCAACCAGGCCTCCGTCGGCACGCTGGTCAGCGTCGGCGGCACGGTGCTCAACACGCTGGTGCAGCTCGATCCGATCTACGTCACCTTCAATCCGAGCGAAACGGATCTGGCGCAGATAGAGCAAGCCAAGGCGGCAGGCCCAATCAATGTCGATATCCTGCTTCCCGGCGAGACGGAGCCGAGCCAGAAGGGTCAGCTCACCTTCATTGACAACACCGTCGACCATTCGACCGGCACCATCACGGCACGCGCGACGATCGGCAATGCGAAGTTCACGCTGCTGCCCGGCCAGTATGTCCGGGTGCGGCTGCACATCAAGGAACAGCCCGACGCGCTGATGGTGCCGCAGGTGGCGCTCGGCTCCAGCCAGCTCGGCAAATACCTCTATGTCCTCGGCAAGGGCAACACGGTCGACCAGCGCATCGTGTCACTCGGGCCGGTCAATGGCGATCTCATCGCCATCTCCAGCGGCATTGCCGAAGGCGATCAGGTCATCACCGGCAATCTGCAGAAGATCGGACCCGGCATGCCGGTTTCGCCGCTGCCCCAGAAACCGGCCACCTGACAACCCCCGTCAGGCCCGGTCCAACGGCGACCTCGGCCTCAAGCCGGGGGCGCCGTTTTGCTGTTTTTGCTTTTACGCAATTCCGGACGGAAAACCGCTGCGCACTTTTCCTGGAATTGCTCCGAGCAGTTCGACAAGGCCGGCGACGTCGGCACGCTCGGCCTTGGCCGGCAGCATGAAGGCGCAGTAGGGATGGCCAAGCCGCACCGAGACCGGTGACAGCGCGATGAGGCGCCCCGTCTCCAGATCGGCGCGAGCCATGACCCGCTGGCCAAGCGCGATGCCGAGGCCGAGCCGGGCCGAGGCGATCGCCAGGCTGGACAGGCCGACGCGCCGTCCTTGCGACGGATCGGGCGAGCGGTTTTGTCCTGACGCCGCGAACCAGTCCGCCCAGCTCGGATGCGTGGCATAGTTCGGACCCCAGTTGGTGTGGATGAACATGCTGTCGTGCACGCCCTCGAGGCCGGATGCGCCATTGCCGTGGTGACGCCAGAAGTCCGGCGCGCAGACCGGCAGCACATCGTCATGGACGAGGCGGACGAGCTTCAAGCCGGGATAGTGATAGTCGCCATAGCTGATGCGCAGGTCGATGTTCTGACGGGCGATGTCGACAGGGTCATCCTCGACCCGAACGTCGATCGCCATCTGCGGAAAGGCCTCCAGAAGCACTGCCAGTTTTGGCGCCAGCCACAGTTCAGCCAACGAAAACGGCACGCTGACGACGAGACGCGTCCTCAAGCCGCCTTCCAGCATGCGCCGCCCAATCGCGGCGATATCACCCAGAGCGCGCGACGCTTGCGGGTAGATGGCGTGGCCGGCATCGGTCAGTGCGATGCGGTTGCCGCTGCGCACGAACAGCTGCTTGCCGAACCAATTTTCCAGATTGCGGATCTGCTGGCTGACTGCAGCCGACGAGACGCCGAGTTCGGTGGCGGCCAGTGTAAAACTGGCGGTGCGCGCGGCGACTTCGAACGCCCGCACTGCATTCAGCGGCGGAAGCTTTTCCATGCCGTCTCCTCCCCAAGTTTTTCTTATGAGAGACTAACAATTTTCTGCGTTGAGAGAAAGATTTCCTTGCTGTCTAGTGACTGCAGGATTTCACGAGGACGCGACGATGAAAGACATTCTCGACCTGGACCGCTACCCACTCGACCGCGAGGGCAGCCCCGAATGGAAGCGCCTTCTGGCTGAGTCCGTCACCGCACTCGAGGCTGACGGCATGTTCAATCTCGAAGGTTTTCTGCGCCCCGGCGTCGCCGAGAAGGCTGCGTCGGAAATCCAACCGGTGATGGACACGCGCTCGCACATCCACAAGCGCACGCACAACATCTACTTCAAGCCTGATATTCCCGAGCTTGCCCCCGACCATCCGGCGCTGCGCAAGGTCGAGACCATCAGCCACACCGTCTGCGCCGACCAGATTCCCGGCAGCACAGTGCTCGCCATCTACGAGTACGAACCGCTGCTGCGCTTCCTGGCGGCGGCGATGGGCAAGCAGCAGTTGCATGTCATGCAGGATCCCCTCGCCCGCACCAATGTCATGGGCTACCGCGCCGGCGAGGCGCTCAACTGGCATTTCGACCGTTCGGAGTTCACCACGACGCTTCTGCTGCAGGCCGCCGAGCGCGGCGGCGATCTCGAATACCGCACCGATCTGCGCTCGGACGACAATCCCAACTATGACGGCGTCGCGAAACTGCTCGAAGGACGCGACCCCGAGGCGAAGATATTGCGGATGAAGGCGGGCACGCTGAACGTCTTTCGCGGCAAGAACACCGCGCATCGCGTCACCACCGTCGAGGGCAATCGCGAGCGGATGATCGCGGTGTTTTCCTACTACGAGAAACCGGGCGTGATGTTCAGCGCCGAGGAGCGGGTGGGCTTCTACGGAAGAGCCGCATAACGCACCGCGGATCAGAAAAGCGCACCGCCAAGAAACTCACTATTGCTAGATTGTCGACAATCTGCTTGTCTTACTTCCGGTTCTCCCCGGAGTGAGCGCATGGCCAAGCTGGACTTCAGTCCGATCGCGGATACGACTCGCAGGGCCGAGATCGTGGCGCTGCTCAGGCGGGCGATCCTGACCGGCCAGCTCGAGCCGGGACAGAAGCTCAACGAACTCAGGATTTCCGAGCAGATGCGGGTGAGCCGCGCGCCGCTGCGCGAGGCGATGCGCGAACTGGTGCAGGAGGGCATCCTGACCAGCATCCCGTATGCCGGCACATTCGTGATCAATGTGACCGCCAAGGACATCGACGACGCCTATTCATTCAACAAGGTGATGGACGAGTTTGCCATCGAGCGGGCCTGGAAGCTGCGCGACCGGCGCTTCTTCGACGAGCTCGACCGGCGCCACGAAGCGGTGAAGCAGGCGACGCGCGATCTCGACACAACCCGCCAGATCGAAACAGCGCTGCAGTTGCACGGCCTGATCTACGAATGGGCCGACAATTCGGTGCTCCTGGAAACCTGGCAGCGGCTGACCAGCCGGCTGCAGATGTATTTCGCCCTCCACCAGCGGGCCCGCAACGAGCCGGTGCCCTCGGAAGACGTCCACGAGACCTATGTGCAGCTGCTGAAGGGCAAGGACATGCGTGCCGCCCAGCGCCATGCCCGTGAACATATCGACCTCGATTTCGAAGAGCTCCTTGCCTACGCGCGCGGCCTCGAAAAGCGCGCGTCGAAGGGCGCCTGACCAATCCGAACTTTGCTGACAACGGACAACAACGTGAAGATCAAAACCATAAAAGCCTACCATGTCGTGCAGCCCTTCGTGGACGGGCCATACCGCATGTCGAAGGGGCGCGTCGCCGACGCGTTCGACGCGGTGATCGTCGCCATCACCTCCGACAGCGGGGTGACCGGCTGGGGCGAAATGGCGCCGCTCGGCAATTTTTACTCACCAGCGTTCGCAGCGGGTGTCCGCGCGGGCGTGGTCGAGATCGCGCCGCATCTGATCGGCCAGGACCCGCGCGGCCTGGCCGGCATCGGCCGGCTGATGGACACGGTGTTCAAGGACCATCCCTATATCAAGTCGGCTCTCGACATGGCCTGTTGGGATCTCGCCGCGCGCGCCGCCGACGTGCCTCTGGTGACGTTGCTCGGCGGCCGCGAGAGCGAGACGGCGGAACTTTACAAGGTCGTCACCCACGGCACGGTCGACGCGATGGCCGCACTTGCCAAGCGCATCGTCGGCCAGGGATTCCAACGGCTGCAGGTCAAGGTCGGCGGCAATGTCCGTGACGACATCGAGCGCGTGACGGCTGTCGCCGCCGCGGTGCCGAAAGGCACCGTCATCTTCTGCGACGCCAATGCCGGCTGGACGCCCTACCAGGCGCGCCAGTTCGCCGACGCGACGCGCGCCATCGACTACACGTTCGAGCAGCCCTGCACCACCATCGATGAAAACATGTCGGTGCGCCGCTCGCTGGACAAGCCGATGGTGCTCGACGAATCCGTCGCCTCGCTGGACGACATGCTCGACATCCACCGCAAGGGTGCCGCCGATGGGCTGACGCTCAAGATCTCGCGGCTCGGCGGCGTGACCAAGACCCGCCAGATCCGCGACCTCGCCGTCGATCTTGGCTTCATGATCACGGTCGAGGACACCGGCGGCGCCGAAATCGACACAGCTGCGATGGCGCATCTGTCGCTGTCGACGCCGGAGGAGCGCCGCCTGCACGCCATCGCCTTCCATGAATGGGTGACGATACGCACCGCCTCCAACATGCCGCCGGTGACCGGCAGCCGCATGGGCATTCCCGATGGTCCGGGCCTCGGCATCGATGTCGTGCCCGACCTGCTCGGCAAGCCCTTCTTCGAGATCGGCTGAGATGAAGATCCGCCGCATAAAGGCGACGCCGATCAACCTGCGGCTCGAAGCGCCCTATGCCTGGGTGTTCGGCGAACTCGACGGCTTCTCGCCGACGATCGTCGAGGTCGAGACGGAGGACGGTCTGATCGGCCTCGGTGAGGCGCCGACGCCAGCCGCAGCGGCGATCATCAACGACGTGCTGGCGCCAAGACTCGCCGGCCGCGACGCGTTCGACATCGCCGGCGCGGAAGAAGCCTGCCTGCCCTACTGGACCGGCGTGCAGTCGATCAACGACCGCAGCCGCATCATGGCCTTCGGCGCCATCGAGATGGCGTTCTGGGATCTGCGTGGCAAGGCGTGGAAGCAGCCGCTTTACCAGCTGCTCGGCGGCGCTGTGCGCAAGGACATCCCGTTCACCGACTATTTCTCGCTGCGCGGCGACGGTCCCAAGGTGAAGGGCGAGACGACGCCGGAAGAAGTCGCCGACTATTGCGTCGAACTGCACGAGACCCATGGCACGACTTTCTTCGAAGGCAAATTCTCGACGCAGGATCCCAAGATCTCGCTCAAGATGGTCGAGCTGATCCGCAGAAAACTCGGCGATGAGGCGATGATTCGCATCGATTCCAACCAGGCCTATTCGCTGGCGACCGCCAGGCGGCTGGCGCGGCCGCTGGAAGAGCTGGGCGTGCGCAACTGGGAGGATCCGGTGGCGACCATCGAGGAGATGCGCGAATTGCGCCGGCATTGCTCGATCCCGTTCTCGACCCACAATATCGATATAGCCCGCGCGATGGAGA
The DNA here is from genome assembly GCF_044778005.1 of Mesorhizobium sp. IMUNJ 23033. Taxonomy (NCBI): domain Bacteria; kingdom Pseudomonadati; phylum Pseudomonadota; class Alphaproteobacteria; order Hyphomicrobiales; family Phyllobacteriaceae; genus Mesorhizobium; species Mesorhizobium sp. IMUNJ 23033. The sequence continues at coordinate 130,532 of NZ_JBJACT010000013.1, read as the reverse complement.
TCAAGGTGCCCGATGCCATCGTCGGCAATCCGACGGCGCATGGCGGCATCGGCCGGCTGCTGCGCTTCGTCGGTGCCTGCGAGCATGCCGGCATCGATTTCTGGTGCTACAGCGGCGACAGCGGCATCGGCAGCGCCTGCTATCTGCATCTGTGCGCAGCCCTCGGATGGATCCGCGAGCCAAACCAATCGCTGTTTCGCATGTGGCCTATCGACGTGATCGAGGAAGGGCCGTTTTCGCCGCGAAATAATGTCGTGCGCGTGCCCGAAGGCCACGGCCTCGGCGTCACCCTGTCGCGCGAGAACCTTGCCGCCTGCCATCGCGACTTTGTCGAGAACGGGCCGTGTAACAAGTATAACGACCCGGCGAAGCCCGGCACCTATCGGCGCCTGCCGTTGAACTAGGAGTGATCACACAAACCAACAGGAGACGGATACAACAAGAGAAGCCCGCAGCCGCGACAAGGATCGCGTAACGCGGGACGAACGGAGCTTCGAAAATCCGGCCCTGCCGCGCAGGACCGGAGAGGACCGCATGTTAGAGTTCCGGTCGAAGACCACATTGACGGCCGGGATCCAGGAGAACTCCACGGAATTCGTCAATCACAAGAACATTCGTCAATCACAAGAACACAGGGGAAAGGGTAAGTCCCATGAGCAAGAACTATCGCCTTCTCGATCTCATCCGGCGCTCGCGCTCGCCGCTCGAAAACCATCTCATCGATGGGCTGATCGACTGCCGGGTCAGCCGCCGCGACTTCATCCGCCATGGCAGCCTGCTCGGCCTGTCGCTGCCGCTGCTGGGCAGCATCGGCACAGCCGCCGGCCTCGGTGCCATGCCCTCGCTCGCTCGCGCAGCGGGCGCTCCGGGTGCGACCATCCGCGTGGCGAGCAGCGTGCCGGCAGCAGCGATCGACCCGGTGACCATCGCTGACGCCGGCGGTCTACTGGTGATGCAGCAAGTCGCCGAGTTCCTCTGCATCGACGGGCCCGACCTGGTGTTGCAGCCGGCGCTGGCCGAAAGCTGGAAGCCGAACGACAAAGGCACGGTCTGGACCTTCAAGCTGCGCAAGGGCGTCAAGTTCCACAGCGGCGGCGAGATGAAGGCCGACGACGTGGTGGCCAGCATCGACCGGCTTGCCGACCCGGCCAATTCGTCCAACGCGCTGTCGGTGTTCAGCGGCATATTGCAAAAGGGCGCGACCAAGAAGGTCGATGACCATACGGTCGAGTTCCATCTCGACGCGCCGAACGGCAACTTCCCCTACATGGTGTCGTCGGACAATTACAACGCCGTCATCATCCCGGCGAGCTACAAGGGCGACTACGAAAAGAGCTTCGACGGCACCGGGCCGTTCAAGATCGAGAAATACACGCCCAAGGTCGGCGCCTCCTTCGTGCGCAACGAGGACTATTGGGGGACGAAGGCGCTGCCGGAGCGCACCGAGTTCACCTTCTTCGCCGACATGCAGCCGCAGATCCTGGCGCTGCAGGGCGGCCAGGTCGACATCATCAACCAGATGCCGGTGCTGGCCGGCGTCGGCCTGCTCAACGATCCGAATGTCGACATCATCAGCCTGAAATCGGTGGCACACCAGCAGTTGCACCTGCGCTGCGATTCCGATCCGTTCAAGGATCCGCGCGTGCGCCGCGCCATCGCGCTCAGCCTCGACCGCAAGAAGCTTGCCGCCGGTCTGATGAAGGGCCGCGCCCTGGAGGGCAACGACAGCCCGTTCGCCTCTGCCTATCCCTCGACCGACCCGAGCGTGCCACAGCGCGAGCAGGACATCGCGCAGGCCAAGCAGCTGATGGAAGCGGCCGGCGCCGGCAAGGGCTTCAAGGTGACGCTGACCACCGAGCGCTATCTGGAAATCCCCGAATATGCCCAGCTCATCCAGAACTGGGTCAAGGAGATCGGCATCGAGCTCGAGCTCAACATCCTCGACCAGGGCGCCTATTACGGCGATGCGGTGTTCGGCAAGTCGAACTGGCTGGACTCGGTGATGGGCATCACCGATTACGGCCATCGCGGCGTGCCCAACGTCTACCTTGCAGCACCGCTGAAGAGTGACGGCACCTGGAACGCGGCGCACTTCAAGAACAAGGACTACGACACGCTCGCGACCAGCTACATCGCGGCGCTCGACCTTGAGGCGCAGAAGGCTAGCGCCGGCAAGATCCAGAAGCTGCTGCTCGAGGAAACGCCGGTCATCTTCGGCTATTTCTACGACTATCTGACGGCGACGGCGAAAGGCGTGACCGGCGTGCAGCCGACTGCCATGTCGCAGTTGTTCCTGGACAAGGCATCGAAGGCCTGAGCAGAAAGGGAAAGCCAATCCTCTAAGCCGGCTCCCTCATGGGGAGCTGGCTCCACAAGGAGTCCTAGCCATTCTCTCCTTCCTTGTCCGGCGCCTGGCCCTATCGCTCGTCACGCTGTTCCTGCTCAGCATCATGGTTTTCCTGGGTGGCCAGGTGCTGCCCGGCAATGTCGGGCGCGCCATATTGGGACCGTTTGCCGACCAGCGCGCCGTCGACACGCTCAATCACACGCTCGGCGTCGATCGGCCGCTGCTCACCCAATATGCGAGCTGGATCTGGAATTTCCTCCAGGGCGATATGGGTACCTCCTATATTTTCCGCTCGCCGGTGGCGCCCTTCGTCATCGATGCGCTGGGCAATTCGATGAAGCTGGCGGCGGTCGCCTTCGTGCTGGTGGTGCCGATCGGCATCCTCGGCGGCGTCATCGCCGCGCTCAACCTCAACCGGCCGCTCGACCGCATCATCAGCCTCGGCGGCCTGTCGGTGACGGTGCTGCCCGAATTCGTCACCGGCATCATCCTGATCCTGATTTTCGGCGTCTGGCTGCGCTGGCTGCCGATCTCCGCCGCCTGGCCGCGCGATGCCGGCTTCTTCACCCAGCTCTATTATCTGATCCTGCCTTCGCTGCCGCTGTTCCTGGTGCTGTTCGGCTATATCGCCCGCATGGCGCGTTCCGGCATGATCGAGGCGCTCGATTCCGACTACACGCGCACCGCCGTGTTGAAGGGCCTGCCATGGCGGACGGTGATCTGGCGGCATGTGCTGCGCAACGCGCTGCTGCCGACCATCACCGTCATCGCGACCCAGACCGGCTACCTGATCGGCGGCCTCGTCGTCATCGAGACGCTGTTCCGCTACCAAGGCATCGGCTCGCTGATCTTCACCGCCGCGCGCGGCAAGGATTTCCCGATCCTGGAGGCCGGCATCCTGACCATCGGCATCGTCTATGCGGTGGCCACTTTGGCCGCCGACTTCCTCTATTCCGTGCTCAACCCACGCATCCGGCTGGGGACAGACCAATGAGCGCCACCGACAGTCCCGCCACCAGCCCCGCGCCCGGCAATGCAGGGCGACGCGGTCCGACGGCGGAGGTCTTTTTCTCCCTGCTGCGGTCGGGCACGTTCCTCACTGGCCTCGGCATCGTGTTGTTCTGGATCGCCTGCGCACTGTTCGGCGAGCATTTTGTCCCTTACGACCCGCTCGCCGACGACATCATCAACGCGCTGGCGCCGCCGTCGGCCGAACACTGGTTCGGCACCGACCAGATCGGCCGCGACGTGTTCTCGCGCGTCATCGTCGGCTCGCGCGACATCCTCACCGTGGCGCCTTTGGCCACCTTGCTGGCGACCGTGGCCGGCACTGCGCTCGGCCTGTTCACCGGCTATTTCCGCGGCATCGTCGACGACGTCATCAGCCGCATCCTCGAAGCCTTCATGGCGATCCCCGTGGTGATCGTGGCGCTGCTCGCCATCGTCGCGCTCGGCACCTCCAAGACGACGGTCATCGTCGTCATCGGCCTCAGCTTCGCGCCGATCATCGCCCGTACGGTGCGTTCGGCGGTGCTGGCCGAACGCGAGCTCGACTATGTCGCAGCAGCGCAACTCAGGCACGAGAGCGCTTTCCACACGATGTTCGTCGAGATCCTGCCCAACGTCATCCCACCGATCCTGGTCGAAACGACGGTGCGGCTCGGCTATGCCATCTTCGCCGTTGCCACGCTGTCCTTCATGGGCTTCGGCATCCAGCCGCCCTCGCCCGACTGGGGGCTCTCGATCTCCAGCAACTACGGCATGATCGGCGGCGGCTTCTGGTGGACGGTGCTGTTCGACGCTCTGGCCATCGCCTCGCTGGTGATCGGCGTCAACCTTGCGGCGGACGGCGTCCACGGAGCGTTCAATGACTGAGAAGGCAGCCAACGCGCTCGAACTTTCCGACCTCTCGGTCGCCTACCGCGTCGGCGGCCGCAACCGGGCGGTGCTGCGCAACCTCAACCTCGCCATCGGCCAGAGCGAAGCCTATGGGCTGGTCGGCGAATCCGGCTGCGGCAAATCCACCGTGGCGCTGTCGGTGGTGCGCTATCTCCCGAGGAATGGCTCGATCACCGGCGGCGCCATCTCGCTCGACGGTAAGGACGTGATGAAGCTCGATGGCGAAGCGCTGCGGCGGACGCGGGCGGAAAGCGTGTCGATGGTCTATCAGGATCCCGGCAAGGCGCTGAACCCGTCGCTGCGCATCGGCCGCCAGCTGACCGAGATCTTCGAACTTGCCGGCGTCACGGGAGAGGCGGCCTCCGAGCGGGCGATCGCCATGCTGAACCGGGTGCGCATCTCCGACCCGGCAAGCGTCATGCAGCGCTATCCGCACCAGCTTTCGGGCGGCATGCAGCAGCGCGTGGCGATTGCGATGGCTTTAGCCAACAATCCGACCATGCTGATCCTCGACGAGCCGACGACCGGCCTCGACGCGACGGTGGAGGCCGAAGTGCTCGACCTGATCGCGCTGCTTCGCCAGGAACTCTCGGCCTCGATCCTGTTCATCAGCCACAACCTCGCGGTCGTCTCCAAAATGTGCGACCGGGTCGGCGTGCTCTATGCCGGCATGCTGGTCGAGGAAGGCTCGACGCAAGACGTGTTCAACGATCCGCGCCATCCCTACACCGTGGCGCTACTGCGCTGCCTGCCGCGCGGCGGCCAGCGCAAGGACCAGGGCCGCCTCGACACCATTCCGGGGTTCCTGCCCGGCATCGGCGCCGACATCAAAGGCTGCGCCTTCGCCGACCGTTGTGCTTTGGCCACCGACCGTTGCCGCAGCGAATTGCCGCCGCTCTACGATCTGGGCGGCCGGCTGTCACGCTGCCATTACCACGAACAGGCGCCGGCGCTGCCGCGCGCGACACCGAGCGATGTGGCAGCCGCACCGAAGGCCAAATCGGAACCGGTCCTCCATGTCGAGGGATTGAACAAGACCTATGCCAGCCACGGCCATGCGCTGAGGGCCGTAAAGGATGTTTCCGTCAGCCTGCGGCCCGGCGAGACGCTCGGCCTGGTCGGCGAATCCGGCAGCGGCAAGACCACCTTCGCCAGGCTGCTGCTCGGCCTGGTGCCGCCGGACGAAGGCGGCTCGATCACGCTTGAGGGCAAGGCGCTGGCGCCGCGGCTGGACAGCCGCACCGACGACCAGATCAAGGCGATGCAGATCGTCTTCCAGAACCCGGACTCGGCGCTCAACCGCTCGCATTCGATCCGCCATCTGATCAGCCGCGCGCTGAAGCGGCTGGCGGGCTTGAGCGGCGCCGCACTGCAGGCCCGCCTCGACGAGCTTGTCCGTTCGGTGCGGCTTACCGATCGGCATCTCGCCGTCAAACCGCGCCAGCTCTCGGGCGGGCTGAAGCAGCGCGTCGCCATTGCGCGGGCCTTTGCCGGCGAGCCGCGCATCGTCGTCTGCGACGAGCCGACCTCGGCGCTCGACGTGTCGGTGCAGGCGGCGATCCTCAACCTGCTCGCCGACCTGCAGTCGAAAGAGGATGTCAGCTACATCTTCATCTCGCACGATCTCGGCGTGGTGCGCTATCTCTCCGACCAGATCGCCGTGCTCTATCTCGGCAGAATCATGGAACTGGGGCCATCCGAAGCGGTGTTTTCCGGCCCGCACCACCCCTATACGGAAGCGCTTTTGTCGGCGGTGCCGAAGCTCGACCAGACCGAGACCTCGCGCATCCGCCTCGACGGCGAAATCCCCAGCGCCACCCATCCGCCGCCGGGCTGCGTGTTCCAGACGCGCTGCCCGCGCAAGATCGGCGCGATCTGCGAGACGCAGGAGCCGCCATTGGCGGAGGCTGAGCCCGGCCATTCGATCCGCTGCCATATTCCCTATGCCGAGCTGGCAAGGTTGCAGAAACCGGCGATGCAGGTGGTGCCTGCCTGACGATCGGCTAAAGGCGATCGTTCTGCGCGATTGAATCCGCCATGCTGAAGGCGCGGTCGCCTTCGGCAAAGCCCTCGCCCGTCGTCCAGTCCCTCGCAAGATCGCGCAATCCCTCGAGCGCGACATTCAACGTGTCCGACGAGGCCGGGTTCGACGGATAGGCGAGATAGATCGGCCGCTGGAACACCGGCGCGCCCTCGATGCGCCTCAACTCGCCGCGCTCGATATGGCCGCTGACGGCGCTGAGTGGCAGATAGGCGGCCGATTGCTGCGACAGCACGTGCTGCAACCCGATGAAGACCAGCCCGGCCGATATGGCCGGCTTGACCAGGCCGGCAAAGGCGCGGTCATGCTCGACGCGAAATTCGAGCCCCCAATCCATGAGGATGTAGTTCTCCGTCCACGGCCCGGTCTGCGCCATGTGCTGCACAAGCACCACCTGGTCGACGGCCAATGTCTCATAGACGATGCCGGGATGCGGCCGCGGCAGATACAGGATGCAGATGTCGAGCAGGCCTTCGGCCATCTGGTCGATCGCCAGATCCGGGAAACTGCCTTCGAGCCGCAGGGCCACGTTCGGGCACCTTTCGCGCATCCAGGCGATCCAGGGCGAGGTGATGCGGTCCCAGAGGTAAGCGGGCGCGGTGAGCCTGAGCAGCGTCTCGTAGCCATCGGGGACGGCGATGTCCTGCCTGGACTGCTCCCAGGTGCGGGTGATCGAGGATGCGTGCGGCAGGAATTGCCTGCCGGCAGGCGTCAGCGTGATGCCATCGCGGTCGCGCACGAACAGCTTGCGCCCCAATTGCTCCTCAAGCCCCCTGATCCGGGCGCTGACGGTGGACTGGGCGAGGTTCAGCCGGCTCGCCGCGACGGTGAAGCTGCCATGCGCGGCAACCTCTAGGAAACTGCGCAGATTTTCCGTGTCCATGGCTCCACCTTGCATCGAAGATTTCGATGACCCCCATCAAAAAATATCGCTTTCCGGGTGGGATCAACAGTGAACTAGATGGCCGAGCCCCCACGATAAGCAAGGAATGCCGCCATGCCAAAGCATTTCAGGATGATCGATACCGCCCGCCGGAATCTCACGGCAATCGAAAATTCCGCTATCGACGAGTTGCTGGCCGGCAGGATCGGCCGCCGCGAATTCCTGCGCCATGGCAGCGTGCTCGGCCTGTCGCTGCCCTTCCTCGGCGGCATCGTTTCATCGCTCGGACTTGGAGCGCCGCAGGCGCGCGCCGAAGGCAAGCCGGGCGGGACCGTGCGCGCCGGCATCGCTACGCCCGGCGGCGCCATCGACCCCGTCACCTATTACGACAGCGGCAGCTATCAGCTGGTGTTCCAGACCGCCGAATTTTTGTGCGTAACCCAGCCCGACCTGACGCTGAAGCCGGTACTGGCGGAGAGCTGGTCGCCGAACGAGGACGGCAGTGTCTGGACCTTCAAGCTGCGCAAGGACGTGAAATTCCACAATGGCGAGGACTTCAAGGCCGACGATGTCGTGGCGACCTTCGACAGGCTCGCCGATCCGAGCGGTTCATCCAATGCGCTGTCGGTGTTCAAGGGCCTGTTGTCGAAGGGCGGCACCCAGAAGGTCGACGACCACACCGTCGCCTTCCATCTCGACGCGCCGAACGGCAGCTTTCCCTATTCGGTGTCGATCGACAATTACAACGCCGTCATCCTGCCGGCGAGCTACAAGGGCGACTACGAGAAGACCTTCGAGGGAACCGGTCCGTTCCGGCTGGAGAGCTACACGCCGAAGGTCGGCGCGAGCTTCGTGCGCAATCCCGACTATTGGGGCGAGAAGGCGCTGCCGGACCGGATCGAATTCAAATTCTACGGCGACGTGCAGCCGCGCATCCTGGCGCTGCAGGCGGGCGAAGTGGACCTGCTCGATGCCGTGCCGCTCGATGTCAGCCAGGTGGTGCTGAACAGCCCCGATATCACCGTGCTGCGCGTCGCCTCGACTGCGCACCGCCAGTTGCATATGCGCTGCGACATGGCGCCTTTCACCGACAAGCGCGTACGTCAGGCGCTGGCGCTCAGTATCGACCGCTCCAAGCTGGTCGACGGGCTGTGCCGCGGCATGGCGGCGACCGGCAATGACAGCCCGTTCGCGCCGGCCTTCCCGGCCACCGACAAGTCGATCCCGCAGCGCGCGCAGGACATCGCCAAGGCCAAGCAGCTCATGGAAGCCGCGGGGTTCGGCAGCGGCTTCGACATCACGCTGACGACACTGCGCTATTCCGACATTCCCGGCTACGCGCAGCTGTTCCAGAACTTCGCCAAGGAAGTCGGCGCCCGCCTCTCGCTCAACATCGAGGACCAGGACAAATATTACGGCAAGGCGGTGTTCGGCCAGTCGGACTGGCTGGACAGCCCACTCGGCATCACCGACTACGCGCACCGCAGCGTGCCGAACGTGTTCCTGAAGAGCCCGCTGGTCAGCGACGGTCCGTGGAACGCGGCGCATTTCAAGAACACGGCCTATGACGGGCTGGTCGCCGGCTATCTCAAGGCGCTCGACCTCGATGCGCAGCGCAAGGCCGCTTCCGACATCCAGAAGCTGCTGCTCGAAGAGACGCCGGTCATCTTCAGCTACTTTCCCGATTTGCTGGTGCCGGTGCGCAAGAATGTCAGCGGCCTGCCGCCGATCGCCGCCGGGCTGCTGCTCGATCGTGTGTCCATAGGCTGATCATGACCGCGCACCAACGCCACGTCACGAACGAAAAGAAACGGGAGACCACCATTCGCAAGTCCCATTTGCGCGGTCGCGGGCCGCATTTCCCCGTGCTCGACACTATCGTGCAGTACGAATTCGAACCGGGCTACGTCGCCTTCACCATGCCGTCGCCGAAACGGCTGCGGGTTCAGGTCGGCTCGATGACCGTCGCCGACACGACCAAGGCGCTGGTGTTCTACGAGTCCGACCATTTGCCGGTCTACTACTTCCCGATCGGCGACGTGCGCGAGGAGTTCCTGCTGCCCAGCAAGACCACGACGGAGGACCCGTTCAAGGGCGTCGCCACCCACTATTCGCTCAACACCGGCATCACGCTGGTCGAGGATGGCGCCTGGCGCTATCTCGACCCGGTCAAGGGCTGCCCGCCAATCTCGGACTACATGTCTTTCTACTGGAGTAAGATGGGCCACTGGTTCGAAGAGGACGAGGAGATCTTCGTCCATGCCCGCGATCCGTTCCGCCGGGTCGACTGCCTGCCCTCGTCGCGGCGGGTGCAGGTCATCCTCGACGGCGAGCAGGTGGCCGATTCACGCCGTGGCGTCTTCCTGTTCGAGACCGGCCATCCGGTGCGCCACTATCTGCCGATCTCCGACACCAGGCTCGATATGTTCGCCCCCAGCCGCTACATCTCGCGCTGCCCCTACAAGGGCATCTCCAACTATTACCACGTGACGACTTCCAAGAAGCGCCACGAGAACCTCGTCTGGTACTATCCCGAGCCGGTACACGAGGCCGAACGCATCAAGGGGCTGGTCTGCTTCCACCACGAACTGGTCGACAAGATCCTGGTCGACGGCGTCGATATCCCGAAAGAGGCGACGGCCGCATCGGACGGCTATTTCTGAACCGTTGCGTTGGGCTCGTTCCTCGAGACGGAGTTCTGATGGGTCGGCAAGGCAACCGCATACCTCAGAGATTGGCCGAAACTTCTTCCCGTCGTCATCCTGGGGCGTAGCAAGGAGCGAAGCGACGCGGCGCAGATCCCAGGATCCATGCCGTGACGTTGACGCGTCGCAACGGTGGAGACTTAGCTCCTGCGCGACCCCTTGGCAACTATCGGGCAACTCGCCGCGATGTTGTCCTGAACCGCAGCATTCTTCGGCTAATTTTACGGCATGGATCCCAGGGTCTCCGCGACGGAGCTACGCTCCTGCTCCGCCCAGGGATGACGAAGTTGGGGAAGCTTCGGCCAATCTCGAAGGTTTGCGACAGCGCCGTACAGCCGCGGATGGATTGATCTTACCGCCTCTTGTTATCGGCTCGGGTCGTCGGCGTCCCGATGTCCCGCAATGCTCCCCAAGCAAGCTGATTTGCCTGCCGTGTGGACCCTCCTCTCCTGATCTGAATCCTGCAGCATCTGTCGAAATGCCGGTTGAAATATTTTTCAAATGGAAATAGGAATGTTCAAAAGATGAATGCGACGCAGCGGCGCGTCAGGAACTGGAGGAAGCGACATGTCCCATCCGCAATTCGCAGCGGAACTCTTGCAGCGCGCTGAAAAGCAGGGGCCGATCACCATCGGGCTGGCCGGCGCCGGGCAGATGGGCACCGACATCGTCGTCCAGGTCGCGCTGATGCCGGGCATGCGCATCGGCGCCATTTCCGAGGTCCGGCCGCAGGCGGCGATCGATGCGGCACTGCTTGCCGGCCACGACCGTTCCGCCATCGTCCAGGCGCCCAATGCCGCGGCCATCGACCGCGCCATCGAGGCCGGCAAGATCGCGGTGACCGAGGACCTGCATGCGCTGGCCGCCGCCGGCCGCATCGACGTCATCATCGACGCCACCGGCAATCCCAATATCGGCACGCTGTTCGCGCTCGAAGTGATGAAGAACGGCAAGCATATCGTCATGCTCAATGTCGAGGCCGACATCACCATCGGCCGTTTCCTGAAGGAAGAAGCGCGCAAAGCCGGCGTCGTCTACACGGGTGCGGCCGGCGACGAGCCCGCCTGCACGCTGGAGATCATCGGTTTTGCCAAAAGCCTCGGCTTCAACATCATCGCCGCCGGCAAGGGCAAGAACAATCCGCTGAAAATCGACGCCATGCCCGCCGACTACGAGAAGGAGGCCAGCGAGCGCAACATGAATGCGCGCATGCTGGTCGAGTTCGTCGACGGTTCGAAGACGGCGATCGAGATGGTGGCGATCGCCAACGCCACCGGCCTGGTGCCCGACGTGCCGGGCATGCACGGCCCGACGGCGACGCTCGAGGAGTTGGCCAGCGTGCTCTGCCCGCGCGAGGATGGCGGCGTGCTGCACCGCAAGGGCGTCGTCGACTACTCGATCGGCAAGGGTGTGGCGCCCGGCGTCTTCTGCATCATCGAGACGAAGCATCCGCGCGTGCTGGAGCGCATGGTCGACCTCAAGGTCGGCAAAGGCCCCTATTTCACGATCTTCCGGCCCTACCATCTGACCAGCCTAGAAGTGCCGCTCTCGGCGGCGCGCGCCGTGGTCTACAAGCGCGCCGACATGGAGCCACTCGACCATCCGGTGGCCGAAGCGGTGGCGGTGGCCAAGAGCGACCTCGGCACCGGTCAGTCGCTCGGTATGATCGGCGAGAACGACTATCGCGGCTTCGCCATGACCTGGGAGGGCGCGCGCGCCAAGGGAGCGCTGCCGCTCGGCCTCGCCGAACGCGCCAAGGTGGTGAAGCCGGTCAAGACCGGCGACTTCCTCACCTATGAAAATTGTGTACCCGACGATTCGATGGTGATAACCCAGATCCGCCGTCGTCTCGACCAGTCGGACGGACGGTTCGTTACCAACGCAGCCTGATCTCCACCGGATCTTCGCCTGATGGACGATGTCGTAATCGGGATCGACGCCTCGACGACGGCCGTGAAGGCGATCGCCTTTACGCGTGACGGCGCGGAGCTTTTCCAGGCGCGCGAGACCTATCCGCTTTCCAATCCGAAGCCCGGCCATTTCGAGCAGGATGCGGAGCACTGGTGGACAGCGCTTGTCACGGCGTTGAAGCAGGTTGCCGACAAGGTCGGCGCCGAGCGCGTGGCGGCAATTTCGATCACCCATCAGCGCGAGAGCTTTACGCTGATCGACGGCGCCGGCAAGCCGCTCATACCGGCGATCCTGTGGCTGGACGAACGCGCCCGCCCGCAAGTGGCGCGGCTTTCAGCGGAGCTTGGCCGCGAGGCGATCCGCGACTGGAGCGGCAAGCCGCCGGACCCGACGCCGGCGCTCTACGCCGGCGCCTGGCTCGCCGAACATCAGCCCGAGGTTTTGGCCAAGGCGGCAGCACTTGTCGACGTGCATGGTTTCTTCGTGCACCGGCTGACCGGTCGGCTGGTCACCAGCACGGCAAGCGCCGATCCGCTCGGGCTGCTCGACGTCGCGACAGGCGCCTGGCATCCCAAGCTCGTCGAGGCCGCCGGGCTTCGGCCGGATCAACTGCCGGAGTTGATCGGACCGGGCGAAATCTGCGGCGGACTGGCCGAGAGCGTTGCCGGGCTGACCGGCATGAGGGCCGGGACGCCCATCGTTGCCGGCGCCGGCGATGGCCAGGCGATGGGCCTGGGCATGGGCGTCTATGGCGCTGGGAAGAGCTACCTCTCGCTCGGCTCCGGCGTCGTCAGCGGCTGCTACTCTCCGGAGGTTACGACCTCCGACGCTTTCCGAACATTGGTCTCGCCAACCGGCTCCGGCTTCATGCTGGAAACGGTGCTGCGCTCAGGCATGCAGCTGGTCGACTGGATCGTGCGCACCACCGGTTCGGCCTCGGCGGCAACACTGGAGAAGGCGGCGGTCGATGTCGCCGCCGGCAGCGACGGCCTGCTGATCATGCCCTATTGGGCGGGCGTGATGAGCCCCTATTGGGACGGCGCTGCGCGTGGCGCCATCGTCGGCCTGTCGCTCGATCATGAGCCCAAGCATCTCTTCCGCGCGACCCTCGAAGGAATCGCCTTCGAGCAGGCCATCGCCAGCGAGGCGATGGAAAGCCAGACCGGCGGCAAGCCGGCGGCGATGATCGCCGCCGGCGGCGGCACCAATTCGGCGCTGCTGATGCGGATCATGGCCAGCGTGCTCGAGCGGCCACTCTCCGTCTCGCCGGTCAACGAAGCGGCGGCGCTGGGTGCCGCGATGCTGGCGGCGTCGGCCGTCGGATGGTTTGCGTCGCCAGAGGCCGCGGCCGAGGCGATGACCGCGGCGCCGACCAGACATGTCGATCCCGTCGATGAACTGGTCCCGGGCTACCGCGCCCGCAAAGCGATCTACCGCGACCTGTATCACGCGACGCGTGACATCCACGCACGGCTCGCCAACGCCTCGGCGTAGAGTAGACGGCAGTTCGAAGCCCGAAACGTCTGGCGTTCTGTCCGCCCGCGCAGCCGCTTTTGCGCCTGTCCGGCCAATGCTAGATTTGCGGCCATGAAGACTGCATCTCATCTCGCGGCCCTGTCCTGGATGGTCGCCCTTGCCACAATCCCGATGTCCGCGCTCGCCGAGAGCGAACCTACCGAACCGCCATTCGAGGTCGCGCTCGACATCGACTCTGATGGCCAAATGGATCGAGCCGTCATCGCGCAGGATACCGACAACGGGCAAGCGGAGCTCTCCATCTATCTGGCTGCCGGCGAAGGAAAGCTCGACCCTTCGCGCAAACCGAGCTTCGTCAAGAAGTCGCTTACGGAGGACCGGATTCTTGCGCTCGAAAGCAAGGGCAAGGGATCTCTTGTTGTCACCTCCTGCTTCGGCTGCGGCGCCAACAAATCGACGGAAGCGACACTGACGATCGTCTATCGCCAGGGCAAATTCCTGGTCGCCGGCTATAGCCGCGACTGGGACTGGAACGTCCAGAGATCCGATGGCACGGTCGAGACGACACTCGGCGGCTGCGACATCAATTTTCTCACCGGCAAGGGCGTCGCCTCGCAGGATCTGGATGACGGCAAGCCGGTCGAAGGGACATTCACGCCGATCGATCTGGCGGACTGGTCGGACGACAGCCGCCCCAAACCCTGCGAGTTTTGAAAGACCCCGGCTGAGCGCCAGACCTCAGCGACCAAGCAGGCCCTTGGCCGCGTCCTCGTCGGTGACCAGCACCGATATCTTGGTGTTGGCGAGCGCGGCGCGCATGATGGCCACCTTCTCCTGCCCGCCCGAGACCAGGATGATGTTCGGGATGTCCGACAGCTCCTGCAGCGGATAGGCGCAGACGCGGCGGTTGACCTCATGGTCGACCGGGCGACCCTCGGCGTCGATGAAATGGCAAAGAATATCGCCGACGGCGCCGGCCGCCTGCAATTCCTCGAGCTCGCTCGGCTTGATGAAGCCGTAATTGGCGATCGGGCTGTCGTTGGAGAACGAGCCGACGCTGAGCACGGCGATGTTGGCGCGGCGCGCCCGGAAGACGACATCCTGGACGCTGCGCTGGCTCATGAAGGCGTCGCGCTGCTCCGGCCGGTCGGCATAGACCGGCACCGGCAGCAGGAAGCATTCGGCGCCGATCTTTTCGGCGAACTCCCAGGCGCTCTCGGTCGGGTTGAGCGGCTGGGCATGGGTGAGGCCGCCAAGCATGGAGACCACCGTGGTTCTCGCGATCGGCCGCCTGGGCAGTTCCTTGATGGCGAATTTCAGTGTGCGGCCCCAGCCGAGCGCAATGACATCGCCGATGTTCACATTGTCGGCCAGGTAGGCAGCGGCCGCATGGCCGATCATCAGCGGCGCATTGCTGCGGTCGGCGGCCGACGGCACCACCACGGCCTGGCTCAGGCCGAAGCGCTGCTTCAGGCTCTCCTCGAGTTGCACGCATTCGACGACACTGTCGCGAATGCGGAACTGGACGACCCCTTCCTCGCGCGCGGCGGAGAGGATGCGATGCACCTTGATGCGGCCGATGCCGAGGATCTCGGAGATCCGCTCCTGCGTCAGGCCCTCGACATAATAGTGCCAGGCCGCGCGGGCCTTCAGTTCGGCGTCCGGAAAGCGCGAGGCCCTCTCGTTCTCCAAGGTCGCCATCTTTCTTGCCCTCCCCGCAACAAGCTTCCCGTAAGGCAAACCGCATTGCCGCGCAAACCGCTGTCGAATGCGTTCGCGGCACTTGACAATTTTCTGATGAACAGTTTAGCTGAACAAAATTGCATATCAAAGATAAATTGTTCACAGGGAGGTGCCTGGTGAACAAGAGCGAACGGCAAGCCATCGCCGGTAGCTGACGGAGGAGACGAAGTGACCGTGAGCAATGATGCAAGCGATCTGAAAGCCACGATCGGCGCTCAAGGCGCGACCGGCGCGAAGCTTTCGGCGCTGTTCGCCGGAACTATCGGACCGCTGATCGGCCTGGTGCTGCTCTGCCTGGCGCTGACGCTGACCACCGACACGTTCCTGACCGTACGCAACATCCTCAACGTGCTCGACCAGATCACGGTGCTGGGCATCATGGCGATCGGCATGACGCTGGTCATCCTGATCGGCGGCATCGATCTTTCGGTCGGATCGGTGCTGGCGCTGGCCTCCATGGTGATGGGCTTCGTCGCCCATCCCGATTATCTCAATCTCGGCCTGCCGGCAGGTATAGCCGCGGCGCTCGTCGTCGCCGGTCTGTGCGGCCTGGTCTCGGGCCTGCTGGTGACGCTCACCAAGCTGCCGCCGTTTATCGCGACGCTGGCGATGATGTCGGTGGCGCGCGGCCTCGCCAACATGATCACCGACGGCTCGCAGATCGTCGGCTTTTCCGACTGGTTCACCAACCTGTCGATCATCCGCCATTTCGGCTTCCTGTCGGTCACAGTCGGGCTGATGATCGTGCTGGCGATCATCTTCGCCATCTTCCTCAACTACCGCGCCACCGGCCGCAGCCTCTATGCGATCGGCGGCAGCGCCGAGGTCGCACGGCTGTCAGGCATTCCGGTGAAGTCGCTGACCAACTGGGTCTATGCGATCTGCGGCGTGCTGGCCGGTCTCGCCGGCATCGTGCTCGCCGCGCGGCTCGATTCCGTGCAGCCAAGCTCAGGCCTCGGCTACGAGTTGGACACGATCGCGGCGGTGGTGATTGGCGGCGCCAGCCTCTCCGGCGGCGTCGGTTCGATCGGCGGCACCACCATCGGCGTGCTCATCATCGGCGTGCTGCGCAACGGGCTCAACCTGCTCGGCGTCTCGCCCTTCATCCAGCAGGTGGTGATCGGCGTGGTGATTGCGCTGGCGGTCGCCACCGACACCTGGCGGCGGCGAGCGCAGTGAAGCGCGGGGCGCAATGAGATTCGCCCGGCACCCGGGCGGAAACGGATCGGTCGATCCGAAACTGGGAATGTTCGGCCAAGGGGCGCTGAGCTGCGCAGGCGGGACAGATTGAATATCAACGGAGGAAAACCATGCTGACCAAACGTTCACTCTTGCTTGCCGCCGCGGCCATCGTTCCGCTGCTCGGCCTCACCGACATGGCCTCGGCCAAGGAGGCCAAGAAGCTTGGCCTTGCGGTGGCCAATCTGCAGGCCGACTTCTTCAACCAGATCAAGCAGTCCGTCGAAGCCTATGGCAAGGAGAAGGGGATCGAAGTGGTCACCGTCGACGCCAAGGGCGATTCGGCAACGCAGGTCAGCCAGGTGCAGGACCTGATCACGCAGAACATCGACGCGCTGATCTACATCCCGGCCGGTGCCACCGCCGCAACCGTGCCGACCAAGACCGCCAAGGCCGCCGGCATCCCGGTGGTCAATGTCGACCGCAACGCCGACGGCGCGCCCGGCGACACCTTCATCGCCACCAACAGCGTCGCCTCGGCCCAGGCGGTGTGCGACTACATCGCCAAGCAGGCCGGTGGCAAGGGCGAGCTGATCATCATCCACGGCCAGAAGGGCACGACGCCGGAAGTCGACCGCTCGAAGGGCTGCGGCGAGGCGCTCAAGGGCTATCCCGACATCAAGGTGGTCGGCGAGCTGTGGAGCGAAGGCTGGCACCAGGACGAAGGCTTCAAGCTGACGCAGGACCTCTTGCAGTCGCATCCCGACGTGTCGATCGTCATCGGGCAGGCCGATGCGCTGGCGCTGGGTGCCGCGCAGGCGGTCAAGGTCGCCAATCCCGGCCACAAGGTCTGGGTTGCCGGCTTCGACGGCGACGTGGCGGCGCTGAAGGCGCTGAAGGACGGCGTCTTCGACGTCACCGCGACCCAGCAGACACAAGGCATGGGCCGGCTCGCCGTCGATGCGGCGATCAAGCTGGTGGCCGGCGAGACAATTCCCGCCGAGCAGCTGCAGGACGCGACGCTGACCACCAAGGACAATGTAGAGCAGTTCATCGCCAAGCACCCTTGAGACCTGGCATGTTTGAGACTTGGCATGTTTGAGAGTTGACGAGCGCAACGATGTCGCCTGATCCCCGCCAAAGCGAAAGCCCGCACAACGGGCTGTTCGTCAACGGCCTCTGCAAGAGCTACGGACCGGTCCAGGTCCTGGCCGATGCGAGCTTCGAGGTGCGGCCGGGCGAGGTCGTGGCGCTGCTCGGCGAGAACGGCGCCGGCAAGTCGACCGTCTCGAACATCATTGCCGGCGCGACCAAGTCCGATGCCGGCTCCATCATCTGGCGGGGGAAGCCCTATTCCCCCGCCAACCCCGCCGCGGCCATCGAGGCCGGCGTCGGCATGATACATCAGGAATTGAAGCTGCTGCCGGACCTCTCGGTGGCAGAGAATGTCTATGTCGGGCGCCTGCCGATGCGCGGCGGCCGCATCGACCGCGCGACCATGAATGCAAAGGCCTCGGCGCAATTGAAGCGGCTCGGCCTCGACGTCTCGCCGGAGCGCAAGGTGCGCACGCTGCGCATCGCCGCCCAGCAGCAGGTCGAGATCGCCAAGGCGCTGACGCTGAATGCCGAATTGCTGATCTTCGACGAACCGACGGCGGCGCTCGGCGGCGAAGAGACGGAACTGTTGTTCCAGCAGATCCGCAAGCTCAAGGCCGAAGGCATGTCCTTCATCTATATCAGCCACAGGCTGGACGAGATCGCGCAAATCGCCGACCGCGTGGTGGTGATGCGCGACGGGCGCATCGTCGCCCGGCATGAGCGCGCCGACATTCCGGTGCGCACCGTGGTCGAACAGATGGTCGGCCGCAGCGTCGAGCGCATGTTCCCGACGCTGTCGCCGCCAGGCACCGACACGCTGCTCGAGGTCGAGAACCTGTCCTCGCCGGAGCGCAGTTTCAATGATGTCAGCTTCTCGGTGAAATCGGGCGAAATCCTCGGCATTGCCGGGCTGATCGGCGCCGGCCGCACGGAACTGGTGCGGGCGATCGCAGGCGCCGATCCGATCTCGTCGGGCTCAGTGCGCGTTGGAGGCCAACCGGTGCATCTCAGCGGCCCGGCGGCGGCGATCAAGGCCGGCGTCGTGCTGGTGCCGGAAGACCGCAAGGCGCAAGGCGTGGTGCTCGACCAGACCATCGGCGAGAACCTGGCGTTCGGCAATTTCGACCATGTCGCGCCGAATGGCTGGGTATTCCCGAAGGCGGTGCAGAAATTCGCCGAGGCCGGCATCTCCAGGCTCGGCGTCAAGGGCCGGCCGAACCAGGCGGTCTCAAAACTTTCCGGTGGCAACCAGCAGAAGGTGATCATCGCCAAATGGGTGTCGCGTCCGCCCAAGGTGTTCATCCTCGACGAGCCTACGCGCGGCATCGATGTCGGCGCTCGCGCGGCGATCTACGATGTGATCGCCGACCTCGCCCGCTCCGGCATGGCGGTGGTGGTGGTGAGCTCCGACCTTGAGGAGGTGCTGGGGCTCTCGCATCGCGTGCTGGTGCTGAGCCGCGGCCGCCAGCGCGGCATCCTCGAGCGGAGCGAAGCCAGCAATGTCGCGGTGATGGAGCTCGCGACGAGTTGAGGGACAAAGAATCGGAACAAAGCGCAGCAGGTGATACCCTCCCAAGCACCGGACCGCGCGGGGCGCCAGCAGGACTGGCGCCCCTTCCCTTTGAGGAATTCCGGCGGTTGAAGGAGAGGAACCGACGATGACACTATTCGATCTTCATGGCGATGTGGCGCTGGTGACCGGCGCCGGCAGCGGCATCGGGCAAGCGATCGCCATCGGGTTGGCCGAGGCCGGCGCCGACATCGCCTGCTTCGGCCACACCTCCAAGGGTGGGCTGGACGAAACGGCGCAAAGGATCACCGCACTCGGCCGCAAGGCGCTGGTGCTGACCGGCACGGTGACCTCGGAAGACGATCTTGCGGCAGCGGTCGAGCGTACCGAAAACGAACTCGGGGCATTGACCATCGCGGTCAACAATGCCGGCATCGCCGGGGCCGAACCGGCGGAGACGCTGCCGCTGGAGACATGGCAGAAAATCTACGACGTCAATGTCAGCGGCGTGTTCCTGTCCTGCCAGGCCGAGGCGCGCGCGATGCTCAAGCGGCGCAAGGGCTCGATCATCAACATCGCCTCGATGTCGGGGTCGATCGTCAATCGCGGCCTGACCCAGGCGCACTACAATTCCTCGAAGGCGGCGGTGATCCACATGTCGAAGAGCCTCGCCATGGAATGGGCGGATCGCGGCCTGCGCGTCAACGTGGTGAGCCCCGGCTACACGCTGACGCCGATGAACAAGCGGCCGGAGGTCGCCGACCAGGTCAAGATCTTCGAGCGCGACACACCGATGGGGCGCATGGCGATGCCGGAGGAAATGGTCGGCCCGACCGTGTTCCTGGCCAGCCGCGCTTCGAGTTTCGTCACCGGCATCGACCTGATCGTCGATGGCGGCTTCGTCTGCTGGTAGGAGAGAAGAAAAGTGCAGAAGCGTTTTGAAGGAAAGACCGCGGTCATCACGGGCGCCAGCGGCGGCATTGGCGCGGCCATGGCCAAGCGTTTCGCGGCCGAAGGTGCGGCGGTCGTCGTCAGCGCCATCGACCCGCGCGTCGACGAGGTTGCGGCCAGCCTGAAGGCGGCGGGCGCGAAGGCGACGTCTATGCGGATGGACGTGACGAAGAAGGACGAAGTCGCAGCGCTCTACGATCTCGCGGAGCAGCAATTCGGCCGCGTCGACATATCCGTGCAGAATGCTGGCGTCATCACCATCGCCCGGATCGAAGCGATGACCGAGGCCGAGTGGGACAAGGTGATGGCGGTGAACACCAAGGGCGTGTTCCTGTGCTGCCAGGAGGCGATCGCGCGCATGCGCAAGCATGGCGATGGTGGCCGGCTGATCAACACTGCCTCCGGCCAGGCACGGCAGGGTTTTATCTACACGCCGCACTACGCGGCCTCGAAATTCGGCGTCGTCGGCATCACCCAGAGCCTGGCCAAGGAAGTGGCCAAGGAAAAGATCACCGTCAACGCCATCTGCCCCGGCATCATCGACACCGACATGTGGGCCTACAACGACGCCGCCTGGGGCAGGCTGATGGGCGACTACAAGCCGGGCGAGTTGATGGCGGAATGGGTGAAGAACATCCCGATGGGCCGCGCCGGCAGCGGCGAGGACGTCTCCGGCCTGGTGAGCTTCCTGGCCAGCGACGATGCGACCTACATCACCGGCCAGACCATCAATGTCGATGGCGGCCTGATCATGTCGTGAGCGGGCTGATCGTGCCTTGAGCAACCGCCGGCCGGCAAGCCAGTGACGGGTCGTCAATCGCACCCCTAGCTTTTGTTTATCTCTGCCGCCATCATCCTGGCATGCGCATCGAGGACGACATCGCCAGGGTCGAGCAGTACATCCGCGAGCTTGAACAGCGGATAGAGCATCAGCAAGAAGTAATCGCCCAGGCAGAGGCGAGCGGCCTGTCAACAGACAGGGCGCGCGTGTTCCTATTGTTTCTCAAGCAAACGTTGGGCATGAGCCGCGACCATCTTGCGAGGCTTCTGACGGATGAGGTCCTAGCGAGCAGATCGCCGGACGGCGGCACCGACTTGGGTCAGTGAATTTCAAACAGAGACACTACTGAGGGGCTTTATGCGTTGCGCGGCATGAACGTTGGTATATATAATTTCATCCCATGAAACGGTTGCGGCAAGCGGGACGGCTTGCGGTGCTGGTGGCTGGGGATTGTGGGACCATTTCGATGGTTGGGACGTTTCGGAGCGCCGCGGGAGTGGCGATCGACCGGTTGATGACTGCTTCGGCAGCAGCCCGCCGGCAGTCATGACGGCGTCCTCTGGGCACCCTCCGGAATCCAATTTTCACCAATCCCCCGCGCATGCACGACAATCGATGCATCGGTGCCTTGCGCGCCTGCCGCTTTTGCCAACACAATGAAATCAAAACACAAGAAGACGGGAACGAGCGATAATTTCCACACGGCTTGACAGGAGAACAAGCATGTTACTTCGCAGCGTGATTTCGAAATTCTCAATGGGAGCACTTGCGCTTGCCGCGGCAAGCGCGCTGACACCACCGGCCCATGCAGCGGCGCCGGAATCCAACGACCCGATCAAGATCGCGCTGTTCGACTGGACCAGCGTCAACCTCAACGCCAAGATCCTTGGCGGCATCCTCGAAAAGCTCGGCTACACGGTCGAATATCCGACCGCCGACTACCTCTCCAGCCTGACCACCGGCCTGACCAATGGCGATCTCGATGTCGGCCTGGAATTCTGGGACACGACCGCCGGCGAGGCCATGAAGGCCTCCGACGCCACCGGCCAGACCGAACGCCTCGGCGCGCTCAGCCCCAAGGCCAAGGAAGAGTGGTGGTTCCCCGAATACATGAAGGAGAAATGCCCGGGCCTGCCGAACTGGGAAGCGCTGAAGGACCCGAAATGCGCCGAGGCCTTTTCGACAGCCGAGACGACGCCGAAGGGGCGCTATCTTGGCGGCCCGGTGACCTGGGAAGGCTTTGACGACGAACGCGTCGAGGCGCTGAAACTGCCCTTCACCGTCATCCATGCCGGTACCGATGCGGCGATGTTCGCCGAGCTGGACTCGGCCTACCAGCGCAAGGCGCCGATCATGCTGTGGATCTATTCGCCGCACTGGGCGCCGGCCAAGTACAAGGGCGAATGGGTGCAATTCCCTGAATACACGCCGGAGTGCTACACCGACCCGAAATGGGGCACGAACCCGGACGCCAAATATGATTGCGGCAAGCCGCATGGCGAGATCTGGAAATATTCCTGGGCCGGCATGAAGGACAAATGGCCGGTCGCCTACAAGGTGGCCAAGGCTTACACGGTCGACACCGACGAACTCAACAAGATGAGCGGCGAGATCGATCTCGGCGGCAAGACGCCGGAAGAGGTCGCCGCCGCCTGGATCGCCGCCCACGAAGCCGACTGGAAAGCCTGGGCGCAGTGATCGTTCCGACTGGAAGCCACGGGACCCGGCCCTAGCGGCCGGGTCTCTGTCCCATTTTCCAGAAGGACCATTGGATGACGGAAGCGACTGAACCGCAGGCAGTTGGCGTGCCGAAGGATGCCCGTCCGATAAAACTTGCCTGCCGCAATGTCTGGAAGCTGTTCGGGTCGAACGCGGCCGATTTCATTCGCCAGCGCGACGGCAAGGCCAGCCCTGCCGAAATCGCAGCGGCCGGCCTGGTCGGCGCTGTGCGCGCCGTCGATCTCGAAATACGCCAGGGCGAGATCTTCATCATCATGGGGCTTTCCGGGTCGGGCAAGTCGACGCTGGTGCGCTGCATGTCGCGGCTGGTCGAGCCGACCCATGGCAAGGTCGAATTCGAAGGCAAGGACCTGCTCAAGATTTCGGACGCGGCGCTGATCGAACTCAGGCGCCACCGCATGGGCATGGTGTTCCAGAATTTCGCGCTGCTGCCGCATCTCAATGTGCTCGACAACATCGCCTTTCCTCTGAGCATTCAGGGGCAGGACCGGGCAACGCGCGAGGCGCGGGCTCGGGAAGTCATCGAGCTTGTCGGTTTGCGCGGCCGCGAGCATTTCTATCCGCGCGAACTCTCCGGCGGCCAGCAGCAGCGTGTCGGCATCGCCCGCAGCCTCGCCACCAAACCGGAGATCTGGTTCCTCGACGAGCCCTTCTCGGCGCTCGATCCGCTGATCCGCCGCGAGATGCAGGACGAGCTGATGCGGCTGCAGACGATGCTGCACAAGACCATCGTCTTCATCACCCATGATTTCGACGAGGCGATAAGGCTCGCCGACCGCATCGCCATCATGAAGGACGGCGAGGTCATCCAGATCGGCACGCCGGAGGAGCTGGTGGTCAATCCGGCGACCGACTATGTCGCCGAATTCACCCGCGACGTCGACCGCGCCAAGGTGATCTCGGCGCGCAGCCTGATGCGTGCCTGCGATGGTAGCGAGCACGGCGGCACGGTTTCGCCCGAGGCCAAGATCTCGAGCTTCTCGGCCAGTATTGTTTCCGCCGGCAAGCCGTTCGCGGTGGTCAACGGCACCGGCAAGCCGATCGGCGAAGTTACGCCGCAAGCGGTGATCGATCTCCTGGCCGGCATCGAGCACAAGAGCGCCGGCGCATGACGGTGACGGCAAGCGCCAGCGCAGCGAGGCCGCCGGTTCAACGCTGGCTGGCAATCTGGGTGATCGCGCTGGCCGCCGTGCTTGTCGTGTTCCTGCTGCAGGACAGAATGCCCTGGGCCGTCAACTATCCGACTGAAGCGGTCGTCCCCGTCGCCGACTGGGTCAGCGCGCTGATGCGCTGGGTGAAGTCGAACTTCTCGTGGCTGACCCGCTCGATCACCGCCGTGCTCGGCGTGCCGCTCGATTTCGCGCTCAATCTTCTGGCCAAGAATTTCAAGATCGGCCACGGCGCAGATGCCTTTGCCCTGCCCCGCCTGTCCTGGGTCGGCGTGTGCGCTGCTGCCTTCCTTGCGGGGCATGCAGCCGGCGGCCGAAAACTCGGCGTGCTGGTCGGCGGCTGCTTTGCCTACATCGCGCTGTTCGGCCAATGGACCAGCGCCATGCTGACGCTCGGGCTGATCTCGATCGCGGTGCCGTTCTGCATCGTCACCGGCCTGTTCGTCGGCATTTGGGCCTGGCGCAAGCCTTGGGCCGAGCGGCTCATCGTCTCCCCTGCCCTCGACCTCATGCAGACGATCCCGACCTTCGCCTATTTGATCCCGATGCTGCTTCTATTCGGCAACAGCCCGGTTTCGGCGATGATCGCCACCGCCATCTTCGCCACGCCGCCGATGGTGCGGGCAACGATGCTGGGGCTGGCACGCGTGCCGTCGGAGATCGACGATTTCAGCGAGATGGCCGGCTGCACGGCACGGCAGAAACTGTGGCGGGTGCTGCTGCCTTCGGCGCGGCCGACGCTGATGGTCGGCGTCAACCAGGTCATCATGCTGGCGCTGAACATGGTGATCATCGCGTCGATGATCGGCGCCGGTGGCCTCGGCTACGACGTGCTCCTGGCGTTGCGCGCGCTGAAGGTCGGCGAGGCGATGGAGGCGGGCCTTGCCATCGTGGCGCTGGCGATTGCGCTCGACCGGCTGAGCCAGGCCATCGCCCACAATCATGCGCAGGGCCAGATCTATCAGGCGACGAGCCCGGTCTTCTGGCGCCGCTATCCCAATCTGACGCTGGCCGTCGCCATCCTTGCCGCGACCACGTTGCTCAGCCTGTTTGTGCCGGCGTTCGCGGCAGTGCCGAAGGCGATCACCTTCACCACCGCGCCTTTGTGGAAGGCGGCGGTGAGTTGGGTGACGATCAACTTCTTCGACACGATCGAAGCGTTTCGCGTGGCGCTGATCCTCAACGTTCTGAACCCGGTGCGCGCCTTCTGCGAGGGCTTTCCGTGGCTAGGCGCCGTCTTCCTGCTCGGCCTTGCCGGCTACCAGCTTTCCGGCCTGCGCCTGGCCTTCCTGGTTGCGGCGCTGACCGCCTTCTGCGCCATCACCGGGCTGTGGGAAAAGACCATGGCGACGGTCTATCTCTGCGGCCTCTCGGCCTTCATCTCGTGCCTGATCGGCATTCCGATCGGGCTGATGGCGTCACGCAGCGATCGTTTCGAAAAGACCGTGACACCAATCATCGACACGCTGCAGGTGCTGCCGTCCTTCTGCTTCATCATTCCGGTGGTGATGCTGTTCAGGGTCGGCGACGTCACCGCCATGATCGCCACCGTCGCCTTCGCCGTCGTGCCGGCCATCCGCTACACCAATCACGGCATCCGCCAGGTGCCGCCGGCACTGATCGAGGCGGCCAAGGTTTCGGGCTGCACCCCGCGCCAGACCTTCTTCCGCGTGCAGCTGCCGCTGGCGCTGCCCGAGATCATGCTCGGCGTCAACCAGACCATATTGATGGCGCTGGCGATGATCATCATCTGCGCCATGGTCGGCACGCGTGATCTCGGCCAGGAGGTGTTCATCGCCCTGTCCAAGGCCGATTCCGGCCGCGGCATCGTCGCCGGTCTCGCCATCGCCTTCATCGGCATCGTCGCCGACCGACTGTTCAGCGCCTGGACGGCGAAGGCCAGGGCAAGGCTGGGATAGGCCCCTGGGCGCGACGGTTATTCCGCCGCCACGCCCTTCATCTCGAGATAGCTCTCCATCGAATCGTCCAGTGCCTGCAGCCAGGGTGTATGGTGCAGCGGCGCCATCGTGCCGGTCATCAGTGAGCGGTAGGCGTGGTCGCGGAAGCTCATAATGTCTTCCATCTTGTGGTGCTCCCACTCCATGAAGGTGTGGTTGACCGCCTCGACGTCGAAGCCGGGATAGTCGGTCTGGTCCATCAATTCCTTGGTGTAGTCGCCCTGGAACCAGATCATCTGCTCGGCGTCTTCGAGCGTTTCCTCGCGAGCGCGCCATTTCGCGCCATGCGCCGCCATCGCCTCGGCCGAGGGCAGTTTGATGCGGCCCATGATCACGTCACGCGCGAACCAGGCCTGCGCGTCGAACATGTTGAAGGTGTAGAACTGGTCCTGCATGCCGATGTAGGAGAGCTTCGGGTTCTTCTCCCAGACGACACCCTCATAGATACCGTCCGGCCACATGCGGTTGGCGGTCTTGAGCTTCAGATCGTCCGTGAGGAACGGGAAGGAATGCAAATAGCCGGTGCACAGGATGATGGCGTCGACATCCTTGGTGGTGCCGTCCTTGAAGTGAGCCGTCTTGCCGACGACCTTCTGCAGCAGCGGCACTTCCTTCCAGTTCTCCGGCCATTTGAAGCCCATCGGCTTGGAGCGGTAGCTGGAGGTGATCGATTTGGCGCCGTATTTGTAGCACTGCGAGCCGATATCCTCAGCGGAGTACGAACGGCCGATGATCAATATGTCCTTGCCCTTGAACTCCATGGCGTCGCGGAAATCGTGGCTGTGCAGGATGCGGCCGTTGAACGTCGAAAAGCCTTCGAAATAGGGAACATTCGGAACGGAGAAGTGCCCTGAGGCGACGACGACGTTGTCGAACTCTTCCGAGTAGGTGACGTCGTTGGTGCGGTCATGCGCGGTGACGGTGAATTTCTTGGTCTCGTCCGAGAAAGTGACCATGCGCACCGGGCTGTTGAAGCGCACCCATTGGCGCAGGCCTGACTTTTCGACCCGGCCCTTGATGTAGTCCCACAGCACGGCGCGCGGCGGGTAGGAGCCGATCGGCCGGCCGAAATGCTCCTCGAATGTGTAGTCGGCGAATTCGAGGCATTCCTTCGGCCCATTCGACCAGAGGTAACGGTACATCGAGCCATGCACCGGATCGCCATGCTCGTCGAGGCCGGTACGCCAGGTGTAGTTCCACAGGCCGCCCCAGTCGGACTGTTTTTCGAAACAGACGACTTCGGGGATCTCGGCGCCCTTGTCGGCGGCCGACTTGAAGGCCCTGAGCTGCGCCAGGCCGGACGGCCCGGCTCCGATGACGGCAACGCGACTTTTCATGGCGGACCTCCCGTTCCTGATTTCGACTTTTGTCTGACGCAATTCCGGACGGAAAACCGTTTCACACTTTTCCTGGAATTGCTCTTACGAAACAAATTTCACTCACAGGACAGTAATTGGCCCTTCGGTGCTGTCAACAGGCCTTGTGTGGAAAGCGCGTTCCGCACAGGCAACTTCCGGTGAAAAGGCTATCGGTTGAGCGGCAGGCCGGCAACGCACAATTCGGCCGTGGATGGCTTGCCGTGGTGGTTGCTCTTCTGTATCGGCAGCGAATATGTTCACCTTGGGTGAAATAAATCCGCGAAGCGCGAGGCGGCGACATGGCGAAGAAGAGTTCCGATCCCAAGCCTCGTGTCGCGGCGGCCAAGTCGGTGCCGAAGGCAGGCGACGGACGGGCTATCCGCACGCCGCTGACCCAGAACCCGCACGCCATTCGCGACACGCGCGAAAAGGTGCTGGAAGTGGCGATCGGCCGCGAGGTGCGGGCGTTCCGCAAGAAGCTCGGCATTACTGTCGCCGATCTGGCGGTCGCCACCGACATTTCGCTGGGCATGCTGTCGAAGATCGAGAACGGCATCACCTCGCCGTCGCTGACGACGCTGCAGGCGCTGTCCAGGGCGCTCGGCGTTCCCGTCACCGCCTTCTTCCGCCGCTTCGAGGAGGAGCGCAGCGCCGTATTCGTCAAGGCCGGCGAAGGGCTCGACGTCGAGCGCCGCGGCACGCGCGCCGGCCATCAGTACAATCTGCTCGGCCATATCGGCTCCAACACCAGCGGCGTCGTCGTCGAACCCTATCTGATCACGCTGACCGAGGATTCGGACGTGTTTCCGACCTTCCAGCACGAGGGCATGGAGTTCCTCTATATGCTGGAGGGCGAGGTCGTGTACCGGCATGGCAGCAACCTCTATCCGATGAAGCCGGGCGACAGCCTGTTCTTCGACGCCGACGCGCCGCACGGGCCGGAACAGTTGACACGGCTGCCGATGCGCTATCTGTCGATCATCTGCTATCCGCAGAGCAGCGCGGGTTAGAGGTTTCTTCCGAACGCTTGCGCCGCCCCTCATCCGCCTGCCGGCACCTTCTCCCCGTAAGAACGGGGCGAAGGGATAAGCTCCAGCGCTGGCGCCCCCCTCTCCCCGTTCTTACGGGGAGAGGGTAAGGGTGAGGGGCAGCGCAAACATCAGTAGGAAAACTCAGTCCGGCCCAAACCCCGGCGACGTCGGGCTGCCATCATCCAGCTTCGACAGCCATTCGACCAGCGTAGGCCGATAGCGCGTCAGGCCCTTGTAGGTGGCGAGCTCCTCTGGCAGGTCGCGGATAACGCGGTGCAGGCGCCGTGCCCATTTCGGCTGCGTCACCAGCTCGTCCATCTTGATCAGATAGCAGCGGATCGGGAAGACGATGCCGTTCGAACGCGGCAGCCTCCAGAAGCTCTGCAGTTCGACGCGCAGATGGACCTTGTCGCCGACATTTTCCGACGTCACCGTGGTCCGGTCCGGACCCCATTTGTGGTAATTCTCCGGGCTGGTGTCGAGACGCGGATTGATGGTCATCGTCCAGTTGAGGCGCCTGGCCGGCTTGCCCTGCTGGATGTTGGTGAGGAACTTCAGCGCACGGATAAAGATCCCCTTCTCATGCGCCAGCGGCACCGGCGCGTGCCATTCGAAGAAGTTCATGCCGATGTCGAAATCGAGCGACCAGTCGGCCTGGGTGGTGACCATGCCGGCATCCATCCACAGATTGCCGTCGCGCTGGTCGAGGATGCAGAAATCGCCCTGGCTCTGGCGGGTGATGTATTCCATCGGGCCGTAAGGCAGCGTGGAGGTGTCGCCGAAGGTGAAGGTGTCGTCGATGCCGAGCGGCCGGTTGATCCAGCGCCAGCGGTCGCCGTCGCGGGTCAGCGTGAAATGCTCGGGATAGCCGAGCGCCTGCTGCTCCATCAAAAGCTCGAGCAGATCCCAGCCGGCCAGCGTCATGTGCGGCAGCGACTGGCAGCGCAGCGGGTCTTCGACCAGCACCAGAGCGCGGTCCTGCATCTCGGCGACATAGTGCTCGTCGACGTCGATCAGGTTTTCGAGCACGCTGCCCTTCGGCCCGACGACATGCGGCTCGATGTTGACGGCGTACATGTAGCTGTCTTCGTGGAACGGGAACGGAAACCGCCTGATGTGCTCCGGGCTGTTCCTGAAGGTGAAATCGTCGCGGAAGGTTTCCTTGCGAAAGGTGATGCCCAAGCTCGCCTCCTATCTTTCCAAGACCAGCGATTTGCCCTCGAAGCGCGACACGCAGGGCATGATCTTGCAGCCGGAGCGGTGGTCTTCCTCGCTCAGCCAGTGGTCGTTGTGGATGAACTTGCCGTCATGGGAGACGACATTGGTCTCGCACTGGCCGCAGACGCCGCCGCGGCAGAGATAGGGTGGATCGACGCCGGCCGCCTCGATCGCCTCCAGGAGGCTCTGCTGCGAGCCGACGCGGATCGTCTTGCCGGTGACGGCCAGCGTCACGTCGAATGGGGCGCCGGGCTGAGGGGCCGCGAAATGCTCGAAATGCACGGTCTCAGACGGCCAGCCAAGTGCGGCCGCGCGGTCGCGCACCCAGTTGATCATGCCGGCCGGGCCGCAGACATAGAGATGCGTGCCGAGCGGCTGCGAGGACAACAGCCGGTCGAGATCGATGCGCTCGTCAAGGTCGTCGTGGTAGAGCCTGACCCTGCGGTCGTAGCGCTGCTGCAGCACATCGGCGTAAGTGCCGAGCGAGGCGGTGCGGCAGGTGTAGTGCAGCTCGAAATTGCCGCCCGACCCCGCAAGCTGCGAGGTCTGCGCCATGAACGGCGTGATGCCGATGCCACCAGCCAGCATCAGATGTTTCCTGGCGCGCAGGTCGAGCGAGAAAAGATTGACCGGATAGCTGATCACCATCTCCAGGCCGGGCTTGACGCTCCGGTGCATGAACAGCGAGCCGCCGCGCCCGACATCGTCGCGGCGCACCGAGATCGTGTATTCGCGCGTGTCGAGCGGCGAGCCCATAAGCGAATAGGGATTGAGCCTGGTGCGCTCGCCGTCGCGCATCTCGACCACGACATGGGCGCCGCCGGAGAAAGTCGGCAGCAGCTCGCCGTCGCGCCGGCGGAAATGGAAACGGGTGACCAGTTCGTTGACCGAGACGACGTCGCTGACCACGACATCGAGTTTTGTTGTGCCGGTGCTCATCGAAAAATCTCCTCCATCGGAGGAATCTCGCTGCGGTCCTCGGCGTTGATGCAGACGCCCTGGAAGGCGGCGAGGCGCCGTGAATAGTGGTCGCGCACCAGAAGCAGCAGGCCGCAATGCGAACAGGTCGCCGGCTGCGTCGTCACGTTCTCGGTGATGCCTTTACAGTGCACGCACTGCATGCGCCGCGCCAGCGAGCCACGATGCTCGGTCTGCATCGAGGTGTGGTCGATGCCGGCTTCCAGCGCCACCTGCATGGCCTGGCCGATCAATCCTTCGGTGCCGGAGAGATAGAGGCGCAGGCCCATATGCGCATTGGTCAGCGTCTGCTTGAGCCTCGGCAGCAGGCTGGCGAAGGACGGGGCCAGATGGAATTGCGCCGGCTTCAGCGCTTCGAGGCCGCCGACATGTTTGCCATCAGGGCCAGGAATGAAGACTATTTCCGCTCCGTCGAAAAAGCCGGCCGGAGCGTTCTTGGCCATCCCAACTATCGCGAGCGCGCCTTCCGCATCCGCCACGAAAAGATGATGCTTGCCGGCCTGTGGAGACAGGGTTCCGTAAACCGGCCGGCTGATGATGCTTTTGGCTGCCATTCTGTCTTTATGCCTCGAGCCCCTCGCTGTTGATCGTGCCTCAGCCTTTGGCGGTGCGCTTGGTCTTCTTGGGGTCGTCGAACGGAAGCGGCTGCGCTGTGGCCTTGATCGAGCCGCTCTTGTTGCGGATCTCGAGCTTGGTGTCCTTGACGGCGCAATCCACGTCGAGCCGGGCAATGCCCATCGATTTCTTGACCAGCGGAGAATACATGGCGCAGGTCACCACGCCAACCTTCTTGCCGTCACGGTAGACCGGCGCACCCTCGTCGGCCGGCTCCTTGCCGTCCAGCAAAACGCCGTAGATCTTGAAGCGCTCCTTGCCCTTCAGGCGGTAGTGCTCCTCGGCGCCGCGGAAGCCGGTCTTGCCGGGGCTGACGGTGAAGTCGAGGCCGAGTTCCCACAGCGTATCGCCGGGGCCTTCATTGTCGAACGGATATTTTTGGGAATTGTCGTAAGGATAGAAAAGCAGGTAGCTTTCGACGCGCAACATATCGAGCGTGGTGAAACGGCAGGGAATGATGCCGGCGCCCTTGCCCTCGTCGAGGATCCTGTCCCAGATCGTGCCGGCATCCTGGCCGCGGCAGAAGATCTCGTAGCCGCGCTCGCCGGTGTAGCCGGTGCGCGAGATCATCACCGGAAGACCGAACAGCTGCGTCTGCATGTGGTGGAAATAGTTGAGGTCGCGAATGCCCGGCACATGCTTGGCCAGATAGTCGACTGCGGTCGGACCCTGCAGCGACAAATCGTGCAGATTGTCGTCGAAGCGCAGCGACACGTCGCGCCCAACCGAGGCACGCTGCAACTCCTCATGGCCGGTGCCAGAGCCGTGCACGACCATCCAGCTATTGGGGCTGATGCGGTAGATGATGCAGTCGTCGGTGAATTTTCCCGCCTCGTTCAGCATGCAGGCATAGGCCGACTTGCCGGGATAGATCTTTTCGACATCGCGCGTCGTGGCGAGGTCGATCAGATGCGCGGCGTGCGGCCCGGTGATGTGTACCTTTTTCAGGCCGGAGACATCCATCAGCCCGGCCTTGGTGCGGATGGCGACGTATTCCTCGTCGGCGTCCTTGTCGTAGGTCCAGGCGGTTCCCATGCCGCTCCAGTCCTCGAGCTTCGAGCCGAGCGCGCGATGGCGATCAGCCAAGGTCGAAAATCTCCAGGATGCCGTCATCCGCTCGTCCTCCGTTCAAAAGTCATTGATGTTCCCTGCTCCTTGCGCGGTGGCCGGAGCTTTGGCCGAATATTGATCGCAAACGCCCGAGCCCTGCAATACCCGCAAGCAAATAATTTCATTGTCAGGCAAAATTCGGAGCACCAAACTAGCGGTTAACCAAACGTAAAACCGTCTTGACAATTCGGCAAATCGGACAGAACTTATGAAAAAAATTTCACTCTCTTGAAAGAACGAAAAGCGCGGCCGATTCGGAAGCCGGCGTGAAAAAAGGGAGAAACCGATGTCCGACCTGCAGCAGCGCATCGAAGCGCTGTACCGTTCCGACGTGCGTGGTTCCGTGCTCCTGATCGTCTGCCTGTGGGCGACGATCCTCTTCGTCCTCGTGATGACATGGCCATACATCCCCCACGGCGGGATCAAGCTCGTCGTCGCGGTCGCCGCCGCCGCGGTGCTGATCTTCAACACGGCTGCCATCCTGGCGATGGTCAACCATTACAAGGAAGACAAGGACTTCATCTACGGGCTCGATATCAAGAACGCCGACGCGTACCGCAACCGCAAGTCCTGAGGGGTAGAAGAGATGTCCCGCTATAGACCGCCGGAGCAAAGCAAGGCCGGACAGGTTTTCGATATCGTCGTGGTGGTGGTCGCCATCTTCGTGGCGCTATGGCTGCCGCTCAAGCTCGGCCTGGCCGGCGCGGCAAAATCCATCGACGCGCTCGACGCCAAGACCTGGGAAGCGTTGGGCCAGAACCCGACCATGGCGTCGATCTGGGAGAAACTCGGCTACACGCCCGAGACCGCGCACGACATCATCCAGAACCGCTTCCACTATATCATCGACTGGCCGACGCTGATCATCATGGCGGCCGTCCTGATCGGCTATTTCGTCTTCCTGTTCCGCGCATCCGACCGCGAATACCGCGACGTCATCAACGAAAAGTTCGACGACAAATAACGAAAAGTTCGACGACAAATAACCGGGGAAGCACGCTCATGTGGATGGCAATCTCTTACGCATGCTGGGGCATCTCGATCGTGCTCGCGCTGTGGATGCTCTACGACTGGTTCAAGGTCGACACGACCTTCTCCGAGGATGTGCTGACCTCATCGCGCGAAGGCGAGCTTGAAGCCGTCTCCGAAAAACACCGGATCTGAGTGTGAGGATTGAACGATGACGGTCGCGGTTGAAACGGCGGAAACGGCAATCCACGGAGACAGGGTTTCGCTGCTTAGGGTGCTCGGGCCCGCCCATGTCTGGGCGCTCGGTGTCGGCATCGTTCTGGTCGGCGAATTCACCGGCTGGAATTTCTCGGCGGACAAGGGCGGTGCGCTGGCAGCGCTGATCGTCTGCTGGATCGTCGGGCTGCTCTACACCTCGGTGGCGATGATCGATTCCGAGGTGACGTCGACGGTTGCCGCCGCCGGCGGCCAGTATGCGCAGGCCAAGCACATTGTCGGGCCGCTGATGGCCTTCAACGTCGCGCTGTTCCTGGTGTTTGCCTACACGATGCTGGAGGTTTCCGATGCCATCCTGCTCGGCGACACGATCGTCGCCAAGGCAGGCGTCGAGGGACTCACCCACAATTCCTTCATTGCCGCCACCATAGTTGTGCTGGCGTGGCTGAATTACCGCGGCGTGCTGATGACGCTCAACGTCAACTTCATCATCACCGCTATCGCCTATATCTCGATCGTCATCCTGTTCTTCTCCGTCAGCCCGTGGACCCAAGGGGCGGTGCTGAAACTCAACGAGCTGGTCACACCCGGCAATGCGCTGCCCTATGGCTGGATCGGCGTGATCGCCGCCTTCCAGTTCGGCATCTGGTATTATCTCGGCATTGAGGGCACGACGCAGGCCGCCGAGGAAGTGCGCTCGCCGGCCCGTTCACTGCCCTACGGCACGATGGCCGGCATGATCACACTTCTGATCGCCGCCGCCATGACCTGGTATGTCTGCGCCTCGATGATGCCGTGGGAATATCTGGGGATTACCTATTATCCGCTGTGGGACGCGGGCAAACTGACCGGCAGCCCGCTGCTCGAGAACCTGCTGTTCATCGCGACGCTGCTGGCCGCACTCGCCTCGGCCAATGGCTGCATCAACGACGCGGCGCGGGCCTGGTTCTCGCTGGGACGCGACCGCTATCTGCCGAGTTGGTTCTCGGCGGTGCATCCGAAATACCGCACGCCCTACCGCTCGATCCTGTTCCTGCTGCCGATCGCGCTGGCCTTCGCCTTCATAGCCGACCTCAACCAGGCGATCACCTTCTCGATCCTGTCGGGCGTGCTGCAGTACACTTTCATGAGCATCAACATCGTTATGTTCAGGAAGAAGTGGCCGTTGGGCTCGATCCGCCGCGGCTACACGCACCCTTTCCACCCGCTGCCGGCGATCGTGCTGTTCTGCCTGTGCGTGGTGACGTTTTTTGCGATCTTCCTCGGCTTCGGCTCGCAGTTGATCGCCATGGTCGCCTTCTATTTCCTGATCTCACTGTGGTTCCACTTCTACCGCTACAAATTCGTGCGCCGCGGCGACCAGTTCACCATGCCGTGGCCGAAGCCGCAGGGCTATTGATCGAGACAGGACAGGCTCGCCCCAAGGCAGGGCGAGCCTTTGCATGACGGGATGTCTGAAGTGACGTCAGCATGGCTCGCCGGGGTGCTCGCCCTGGCTCTCGTTGTTCACATCGCCTGGCTTGCGCGCGCCAGCCGCAACAGGGCCTCGGCAGCACTTGCCGCCGACACAGTCAGCATCCGCACAATCGTCACCGATGCCGTCGACGTGTCGGACGGCACGGCCGGGGTCATCACCTGGGCGGGTTCGTGGACTGGCCAACGGGTGCAGATCCGCACCATCGTCGACACGCTGGCAACGCGAAAACTTCCGGCGCGCTGGCTGAGTGTCTCGATCACCGAGCCGGTCGCGGTACCTGCTACTTTCGACATGATGATGCGGCCGGGATCGCCGACGACATTCTCCAATTTCGATCATCTCGACCATACATTGCCCAAG
Organism: Mesorhizobium sp. IMUNJ 23033; assembly: GCF_044778005.1. Taxonomy (NCBI): domain Bacteria; kingdom Pseudomonadati; phylum Pseudomonadota; class Alphaproteobacteria; order Hyphomicrobiales; family Phyllobacteriaceae; genus Mesorhizobium; species Mesorhizobium sp. IMUNJ 23033. The sequence goes on along the minus strand of NZ_JBJACT010000013.1, from coordinate 95,809 downwards.
GTCGCCGGATTTCCCGCCGAGGCGGTGCTGCGGACGGACCGCAAGGGTGTGTCCTTCCCGCAGGATATTATTGCCGGCCATCTCGAACTCTTCGCCGAGGGCCGCGCCAAGGAGTTGCTGATCACGCCGAAAGGCGTGCGCATCGTCTGGCTGCTGGCCGAGGCCGAGCGGGCACGCTACGGCGTGTTCCGGCAGGCCGAATTCGGCGCGACCGGCATTGATCCCAATCTGATCGCGAGACTGCTTACAGCCGCGTCGGCGCTTCGGGATGCCATCAACCAGAGTGAACGGCAGGCCGCATGACCAGTTCGACGACTTCAGCCGCGCCTGCAAATCCGTATCTCGTGCTCGGCGCGGCGATCGTTTTGCCGGCAAGCGGTCATGTCATTCTGGGCGTGCCGGTGCGCGGCCTGCAGTTCCTGTTCTTCTTGATCATCCTGGCCTGGGTGACGGCCAAGATTGCACCAGCCGACGCCAGCTTCATCGGCCGCCATGCCGGCGGCTTCCTGATCTATGCGCTGTCGATCCTGGATGCCTACAAATTGGCGCGCATCCCCCATGCGCAATGGCTTCACAGTACCCGCCGCGACGGCGATGATGCGCAGAGCGGCATTGAGCCGCATACGTAACTAGAGGAAAATTTTTTTCATATGATTGAATTTCGGCAACGCATTCGGTACATCATCTTCTAGCTGCAAACGTCGGAGGCTGACATGTGCGGAATCGTCGGACTTTTCCTTAAGGACAAGGCGCTGGAACCGAAGCTCGGCGCGATGCTGTCGGAGATGCTGATCTCGCTCAGCGACCGCGGTCCCGATAGCGCCGGCATCGCCATCTATGGCGCGCCGTCCGGCAACGAGGCCAAGATCACCATCCAGTCGGCCAAGCCCGAGCGCGATTTCCGCGGCCTCGACGCCGAAGTCGCCAAGGCCATCGGTGCGCCGGTAAGCATCGCGGTGAAGTCGACGCACGCCGTCATCAGGACCACGCCGGCCAAAATCGACGAGGCGCGCGAGACCATCCAGACGCTGCGCCCCGACATCCGCATCATGGGCGCCGGCGACGTGGTCGAGATCTACAAGGAAGTCGGCCTGCCGGAAGCCGTCGTCGATCGCTTCGACGTGCGCTCGATGACCGGCACGCACGGCATCGGCCATACCCGCATGGCGACGGAATCGGCGGTGACGACGATGGGCGCGCATCCGTTCTCGACCGGCGCCGATCAGTGCCTGGTGCACAATGGCTCGCTGTCCAACCACAACAATGTCCGCCGCGAATTGATCCGCGACGGCATGAAGTTCGAGACCGAGAACGACACCGAGGTGGCAGCCGCCTATCTCTCCTCCAAGATGGCGCATGGCAAGAATCTGGGCGAAGCGCTGGAAGGCACGCTCTCCGACCTCGACGGCTTCTTCACCTTCGTCGTCGGCACCAAGAACGGTTTTGGCGTGGTGCGCGACCCGATCGCCTGCAAGCCTGCCGTGATGGCCGAGACCGACCAATATGTCGCCTTCGGCTCCGAATATCGTGCGCTCACCAAACTGCCCGGCATAGACAATGCAAGGGTCTGGGAACCGGAGCCCGCAACCGTCTATTTCTGGGAGCATTGAGCTGATGCCGGCAACCAACGTGTCCAAGGCAACACGCGACCAAAGCCATGCGAGGGTGTTCGACCTCGCCGAACTGTCGCTGCGCGAGCTCAACCAGGCGCTCCACCAGCTGACCCCAGGCTCGAACGAAACGGCCTGGGAAGTGCTCAATCCGAAAGGCAGCCATTCGGTCGCCGTCGGCGTCGACCAGCCGGTCGCCATCGATGTGCGCGGCAGCGTCGGCTATTATTGCGGCGGCATGAATGCCGGCGGCGCCATCACCGTGCACGGCTCGGCCGGTCCCGGCGTGGGCGAGAACATGATGTCGGGCTCGATCACCATCAAAGGCGACGCCAGCCAATATGCCGGCGCTACCGGCCGCGGCGGACTGCTGGTCATCGAAGGCAACGCCTCGTCGCGCTGCGGCATCTCGATGAAAGGCATCGACATCGTCGTGCACGGCAATATCGGCCACATGTCGGCCTTCATGGCGCAGTCCGGCAATCTGGTGGTGCTGGGCGATGCCGGCGATGCGCTCGGAGATTCCATCTACGAGGCGCGGCTGTTCGTGCGCGGCAAGGTCGAGAGCCTAGGTGCGGACTGCATCGCCAAGGAGATGCGGCCCGAGCATATCGAGCTGCTGCAAGGCCTGCTCGACCGCGCCGGCGTCACTGGCGTCAAGCCGTCAGAGTTCAAGCGCTACGGCTCGGCGCGCACGCTCTACAATTTCAATATCGACAACGCCGACGCGTATTGAGGCAAGATGACCTATCGCAACCCGCCGACGACGCCGCGCAAATCCGCGACCTTCGACGACTACACGCTTTCCGAAATCCGCCGCGCCGCGGCGACCGGCATCTATGACATCCGCGGCGCCGGCGCCAAGCGCAAGCTGCCGCATTTCGACGACCTGCTGTTCCTCGGCGCTTCGATCTCGCGCTATCCGCTGGAAGGCTATCGCGAACGCTGCGACACCAGCGTGGTGCTCGGCTCGCGCCATGCCAAGAAGCCGATCGAGCTGAAGATCCCGATCACTATTGCCGGCATGAGTTTTGGCTCGCTCTCCGGTCCGGCCAAGGAGGCGCTCGGCCGAGGTGCTACGCTTTCCGGCACCTCGACCACCACTGGCGACGGCGGCATGACCGAGGAAGAGCGCGGCCATTCGAAGCAACTGGTCTATCAATATCTGCCGTCGCGCTACGGCATGAATCCGCGCGATTTGCGCCGGGCAGACGCGATCGAGGTGGTCGTCGGCCAGGGCGCCAAGCCCGGCGGCGGCGGCATGCTGCTCGGCCAAAAAATCTCCGATCGCGTCGCCGAGATGCGCACGCTGCCGAAAGGCATCGACCAACGCTCGGCTTCGCGCCATCCCGACTGGACCGGACCAGACGATCTCGAGATCAAGATCCTCGAACTGCGCGAGATCACCGACTGGGAAAAGCCGATCTACGTCAAGGTTGGCGGCGCCCGCCCCTATTACGATACCGCCCTTGCGGTGAAGGCCGGCGCCGATGTCGTCGTCGTCGACGGCATGCAGGGCGGCACCGCGGCGACGCAGGAAGTGTTCATCGAAAATGTCGGCCAGCCGACGCTTGCCTGTATCCGACCGGCGGTGCAGGCTCTGCAGGACCTCGGCATGCACCGCAAGGTGCAGCTGATCGTCTCCGGCGGCATCCGCAACGGCGCCGACGTCGCCAAGGCGCTGGCGCTCGGCGTCGACGCGGTGTCGATCGGTACGGCAGCCCTTGTCGCGCTCGGCGACAACGACCCGCGCTGGGAGGCCGACTATAACGAGCTCGGCACCACCGCCGGCGCCTATGACGACTGGCATGAAGGCCGCGATCCGGCCGGCATCACCACGCAGGACCCCGAACTGATGAAGCGGGTCGACCCGATCGCCGCCGGGCGGCGCCTGGCCAATTACCTGAAGGTGATGACGCTGGAGGCGCAGACGATTGCCCGTGCGTGCGGCAAGAACAGCCTGCACAATCTCGAGCCCGAGGATCTCGTCGCGCTCACCATCGAAGCCGCCGCCATGGCCGGCGTGCCGCTCGCCGGCACCAATTGGATACCGGGGAAGAACGGCTTCTAGACACCATCCAAAAATACCATAAGCGAGGAACTATAATGGGGAACGATCTCGCCGCATTCGCCAAGAAGCACGGCGTCAAATATTTCATGATTTCCTACACCGACCTGTTCGGTGGGCAGCGTGCCAAGCTGGTGCCGGCGCAGGCGATCGCCGACATGCAGAAGGACGGCGCCGGCTTTGCCGGTTTCGCTACCTGGCTCGACCTGACGCCAGCGCATCCTGACATGCTGGCGGTGCCGGATCCGGATTCGGTCATCCAGCTGCCGTGGAAGCCGGAGGTGGCCTGGGTCGCCGCCAACTGCATCATGGACGACAAGGAGGTCGACCAGACGCCACGCAACACGCTGAGGCGGCTGATTGCCGAGGCCGCCGGCGACGGCATGCATGTCAAGACCGGCGTCGAGGCAGAATTCTTCCTGATCTCGCCGGACGGCAGCGTGATCTCCGACCAGTACGACACGGCCTCAAAACCCTGCTACGACCAGCAGGCAGTGATGCGCCGCTACGATGTCATCGCCGAGATCTGCGACCATATGCTGGCGCTCGGCTGGGGCCCCTACCAGAACGACCATGAGGACGCCAATGGCCAGTTCGAGATGAACTGGGCCTTCGATGATGCTTTAGCCACCGCCGACAAGCATTCGTTCTTCAAGTTCATGGTCAGGTCCGTGGCCGAAAAGCACGGGCTGCGCGCCACCTTCATGCCAAAGCCCTTCCAGGGCCTGACCGGCAATGGCTGCCATGCGCATATCTCGGTGTGGGACAAGGCCGGCAAGACCAATGTCTTCGCCGACAATGCGATGGAGCTCGGTCTCTCGGCCAAGGGCAAGAACTTTCTCGGCGGCATCATGAAGCATGCCTCGGCGCTGGCCGCGATCACCAACCCGACGGTCAATTCCTACAAGCGCATCAACGCGCCGCGCACCATTTCGGGCGCCACCTGGGCGCCCAACACGGTGACCTGGACCGGCAACAACCGCACCCATATGGTGCGCGTGCCTGGCCCCGGCCGCTTCGAGCTGCGCCTGCCGGATGGTGCGGCGAACCCCTATCTGCTGCAGGCGGTCATCATTGCCGCCGGCCTCGACGGCATCCGCTCGAAGGCCGATCCCGGCAAGCGCTACGACATCGACATGTACCAGTTCGGCCATACGGTGAAGGGCGCGCCGAAGCTGCCGCTCAACCTGCTTGACGCGCTGCGCGAGTTCGACAAGGACAAATCGCTCAAAGCGGCGCTGGGTGAGGAATTCTCGTCGGCCTATCTAAAGCTGAAGCACCAGGAATGGAATTCCTATGCTTCGCACTTCACGCAGTGGGAGCGCGACCACACGCTGGATATTTAGCAGTCCCAGCGGTGTGAGCGGCCTCGGAATGATTTTATGAAATACTCGATCTTCTCGCTCGCCCGCGCCGCCCTTTCCGGCCACAAGAACTGGCAGCGCACCTGGCGCGACGCCACACCGAAGGATCGCTACGACGTGGTGGTCATCGGCGGCGGCGGCCATGGGCTGGCGACCGCCTGGTTCCTCGCCAGTGAGTACGGCATCAAAAATGTCGCCGTGCTGGAAAAAGGCTGGATCGGCTCCGGCAATGCCGGCCGCAACACCACCATCATCCGCTCCAATTACGGCCTGCCCGGCAATACCGGCTTCTACGAATTGTCGATGAAGCTGTGGGAGCGGATGGAGCAGGATCTCAACTACAACACGATGGTCAGCCAGCGCGGCGTCATCAACCTCTATCATTCCGACGCCCAGCGCGACGCTTATGCGCGACGCGGCAACACCATGCGCATCAACGGCATCGACGCCGAACTGCTCGACCTCGCCGCGGTCAGGAAGATGATGCCGTTCCTGAACTTCGACAATGCGCGCTTTCCCGTGCAGGGCGGGCTTTTGCAGCGACGCGGCGGCACGGCGCGGCATGACGCAGTCGTCTGGGGCTATGCCCATGCGGCAAGCGCGCTCGGTGTCGACATCATCCAGAATTGCGAAGTCACAGGTTTCACGCGCGATGCCAACGGCAAGGTGACCGGCGTCGAGACCTCGCGCGGCAGGATCGGCGCCGGCAAGGTCGGCATGGCGGTGGCCGGCTCTTCATCCCGTGTCGCAGCGATGGCCGGCTTGCGTTTGCCGATCGAAAGCCACGTGCTGCAGGCCTTCGTCTCCGAGGCGATCAAGCCGCTGCTGCCCGGCGTCATGACCTTCGGCGCCGGACACTTCTATGTCAGCCAGTCCGACAAGGGCGGGCTGGTCTTCGGCGGCGACATTGACGGCTACAACTCCTATGCCCAGCGCGGCAATCTGCCGGTGATGGAAGACGTCTGCGAGGGTGGCATGGCGCTGATGCCGATGATCGGCCGCGTGCGGCTGCTGCGCCAATGGGGCGGCATCATGGACATGTCGATGGACGGCTCGCCGATCATCGACAAGAGCCCGGTCGACGGGCTCTATCTCAACGCCGGCTGGTGCTATGGCGGTTTCAAGGCGACGCCCGGCTCCGGCCTGGTCTTTGCTCATCTTCTCGCCCGCGACACGCCGCACAAGGAGGCGGAAAAATTCCGCCTCGACCGCTTCCAGCGTGGCGCGATGATCGACGAAAAGGGCCAGGGCGCCCAACCGAACCTGCATTGAAGGCGGCTGAGAGAGCATGCGTATTGTCTGTCCCTTCTGCGGCGAACGCGAACTCGGCGAGTTCAGCTATCTGGGTGATGCCAGGCCGGCGCGGCCGGCGGCAGATGCCGGCGAAGACGCCGTCTTCGACTACGTCTATCTGCGCGACAATGTTGCCGGCGCAATGAGCGAGCACTGGTATCATGGTGGCGGCTGCCGGGCCTGGCTGAAGGTCACCCGAAATACGCTGACGCATGAGATTTCGGCGGTCGAGCCGGCGGCCGGCGCCGGCGCCGCCAAGGTTGGTGCGTGATGGTCGGCGGCCCACAGACACATCGGCTGAGCGGCGGTGGACTGATCGACCGCTCGGCGCCGCTGAGCTTCCGTTTCGACGGCAAGACCTTCGTCGGCTACCAGGGCGATACGCTGGCTTCGGCGCTTGTCGCCAACGGCGTCAAGCTGGTCGGCCGCTCGTTCAAATATCATCGCCCGCGCGGCATCCTGACCGCGGGCTCGGAAGAACCCAACGCGCTGGTCGAGTTGCGCACAGGCGCCAGACGCGAGCCGAACACCAAGGCGACGACGGCCGAGCTCTATGACGGGCTTGAAGCCGCCAGCCAGAACCGCTGGCCGTCGCTGCGCCACGATTTCATGGCGGTCAACCAGCTGTTCGCGCCGATCTTCGTCGCCGGCTTCTACTACAAGACCTTCATGTGGCCGGCGAAATTCTGGGAGGCGATCTACGAGCCGGCGATCCGCCGCGCCGCCGGCCTTGGCCGCGCCGCCGGCATTGCCGACCCCGATCATTACGACAAGGCCTGGGCGCATTGCGATGTGCTGATCGCCGGCTCCGGCCCGGCCGGGCTGGCGGCGGCATTGGCCGCCGGCCGTTCAGGCGCTCGCGTCATCCTGTGCGAAGAGGATTTTGCTCTCGGCGGCCGGCTGCTTGCCGACGGCGGCACCATCGATGGCCTGCCGGCGGCCGACTGGATTTCGCGGACGCTGGCTGAACTCGCAGCCCTCCCCGATGTCCGCATCATGACCCGCACGACGCTGTTCGGCGTCTACGACGGTGGCACCTACGGCGCGATCGAGCGGGTCAACGATCATGTGCTCTCCCCGCCGGAGCATCAGGTGCGGCAGCGGCTGTGGCGCATCGTGGCCAAGCGCTGCGTGGTCGCCGCCGGAGCCATCGAGCGGCCGATCGTCTTTGCCGGCAACGACACGCCGGGCGTGATGATGGCGTCGGCCATGCGGACCTATGTCACGCGCTATGCGGCGACGCCGGCAAAGCGCTTGGCGCTGTTCACCAACAACGAGCATGGCTGGCGCACGGTCGAAACAGTGCTCGACGCCGGATTGCAGATCGCGGCCGTGATCGATGCCCGGGCGGAGGTCTCGCCCGCCCATCGTTCGCTTGCTTCCAGGAACGGCTTCACCGTGTTGCACGGTTCGGTCAGCAGCGTCGACGGTGGCAAGGATGGCGTCCGCAAAATCGCCGTGTCGCTGACCGGCGGCGCGCGCGCCGAAGTCGAAGCCGACGGGCTTGCGGTTTCCGGCGGCTGGAACCCGGCGGTCGGACTCACCTCTTACCATCGCGGCCGGCCGAAATGGCGCGAAGACATCGCCGCCTTTGTGCCGGATGGCGCGCCTCCGGGCATGGTGGCGGCGGGTGCGGCCAACGGCGACTTTGGCCTTGGCGCCTGCCTTCGCGAAGGTTTTGCAGCCGGCGCTTCGGCCGCACGCGATGCCGGGCGTACTGGCAATTCGGGTACGGCGCCGAGCGCTGACGACGAGGCCTTTTCGCTGACCCCGCTCTGGCATGTCGCCGGCAAGGGCAAAGCCTTCGTCGATTACCAGCATGACGTCACCGCTTCCGATGTCGAGCTGGCGCAGCGCGAGGGCTTTGAATCGGTCGAGCATCTGAAGCGCTACACGACGCTCGGCATGGCGACCGACCAGGGCAAGACTTCGAACGTTGCCGGTCTCGCCATCATGGCCGCGGTGTCAGGCAAATCCATTCCCGAGACCGGCACGACGATCTATCGGCCTCCTTACGTGCCGGTCGCCATCGGCGCCTTCGCCGGTCACCACCGTGACGAGACTTTTCATGCGACGCGGCTGACGCCGTCGCATCACTGGGCGGCCGAACTGGGCGCCATCTTCGTCGACACAGGGTTGTGGAAGCGGGCGCAATGGTATCCGCGCGCCGGCGAGAAGGACTGGCTGGAATCGGTGACCCGCGAGGTCAAGGCGGTGCGCGGCGGCGTGGGCTTCTGCGATGTCTCGACGCTCGGCAAGATCGATGTGCACGGACCGGACGCCGGCGCCTTCCTCGACCGCGTCTACATCAACACCTTCTCCAACCTTGCCGTCGGCAAGGCGCGCTACGGGCTGATGCTGCGCGAGGATGGCCTGGTCTATGACGACGGCACGACGTCGCGGTTGGCCGAGGACCGTTATTTCCTGACCACCACCACCGCCAAGGCCGGGCTGGTGATGCAGCATCTCGAATTCTGCCGCCAGGTGCTGTTCCCCGAGCTCGACGTGCAGCTGACCTCGGTCTCCGACCAGTGGGCGCAATTCTCCGTCGCCGGACCGAAGACCCGTGATCTGCTCAAGGAAATCGTCGATCCGGCCGAGGACCTGTCGAACGAAGGCTTCCCGTTCATGGGCGCACGCGAAGTGGCGCTGCGTGGCGGCATCAAAGCCAGGCTGTTCCGTATCTCCTTCTCCGGAGAGATGGCGTTTGAGATTTCGGTGCCGGCGCGTTACGGCGAGGCGCTGGTGCGCAATCTGATGCAGGCCGGAAAGCAATTCGGCGTGACCCCGTACGGCACCGAGGCGCTCGGTGTCATGCGCGTCGAAAAGGGCCATGTCGCGGGACCGGAACTGAACGGCACGACGACCGCCGCCGATCTCGGGCTCGGCAAGATGATGTCGACCAAGAAGGACTTTATTGGCCGCGTCATGGCCGGCCGCGAGGCGCTGATCGCGCCGGACCGGCAGGTCGTGGTCGGCATCAAGCCGACGGACAAGGCGCGCCGCCTGCGCTCCGGCGCGCATATCATTCCGAAGGGCCAGAAGCCTGGCCCGGACAACGACCAGGGCTATGTCACCTCGGTCTGCTTCTCGCCGATGCTCGACCAGTGGATCGGGCTCGGCCTGGTCGAACGCGGCCGCGAGCGCATCGGCGAAATCGTCCATGCGCATGATCCGCTGCGCGGCGAAGATTACGATGTCGAGCTCTGCAATCCCGTCTTCTACGATCCGGATGGAGGGCGCCAGCGTGGCTGAGTTTTCCTGGGAAGTCCGCAGCCCGCTCGAACGGGCGCTCGTCGCAGGGCCGTATGGCGTGCGCGGCGATGCCGGCGTGTCGCTGACCGAGATCCGCAAATTCGACCTCGTCCAGGTAATGGCGCGGCGCGGCAAGGCGGCTGACATGGCAGGGGCTGCGAGGGCCCGCTTTGGTGTCTCTGCCCCGGACAGGCCCAAGGCCGTCAGCGCGGCGGATGCAATGCTGATCTGGTCGGGACCCGACCAGATCCTCGCGCTGTCGAAAGGCGGCAAGCATGCGATGGACGCACTGGGGCAGGCATTCGTGGCCTCGACTTCGCTATCGGACCAGTCGCATGCGCGCGTGCTGATCAGTGTGTCGGGCGCCAAGGCGCGCGCCATGCTCGCCAAGCTGACGTCGATCGATCTTCACCCGGCGACATTCCCGATTGGCGCCGCAGCCGCGACCTCGATGGATCACACCAGCGTCACGCTCTGGCGCGGCGATGACCGTGACGGACAGGCAGTGTTCAACCTTCTGGTGTTCGCGACCTTCGCCGAGAGTCTGTGGCACACGATGCTGGATTCTGCTGCGGAGTATGGCGTCAACATCGGCCATTCCGATGAACTTTAGTTCGATAATTGCAGATCTCCGCGCCGCCCCTCATTGCCCTGCCGGGCATTTCTCCCCGTAAACGGGGAGAAAGACGCTGGCCGCGACGCCGCGCCATCTCTACGACGTTAGAGATTGGCGAAAGCCATGGCGACGTCGTCCTTCGCCCCGTTTACGGGGAGAAGATGGCGGCGGCCAGATGAGGGGCAGCGCCGACGATCGCGAAGCTGATTGGTGAAATTCAACCTGGCCGACCGCGTCCAAAAGGCCACCTCCACCTTGCCAAATCCAACCGCACTGCTATTCTTGCTGCTAAAATAATTTCACACACAGGCAAACTTGTTTCTCGAACCGCAAGGCTGAGATGAGCCAGTCGCCCTACCCTGCCGTGACCGCCGGACCGCCACGGCCGAGCCTGATCCTCAGGCCCGGCCAGATCGCGCTGCCGCCCGGCATGGAGCGCTATACGATCCATGGCAATGGCGCGGTGTTCATCGAGGTCGAGGCCGGCGACACGATCAGCGTGCGCAATGTCGAGGGCGGACAAGCCTGCGAGCTGCTGGCCTGGGACAGAACCGGCGCGACCGATCCCGCTATTCTCGGTGAAAAATCCAACAGCAATGCCGCCGGCATCAAGGCGTTGCTGGTCGACGGCGACGACAGTCTTTCGGCTGTGCGTCGCGGACTCGAGCGCCGTCAGGTGCAGCTCGACCAGGCGAAGGCGGTGCGTGTGTTCGGCGGCGCCACGCCGGCCGGCACCGAGCAGAGTTTTGCCGTCTCCCGCGATGGCGCGATGCTGATTGCCGCGCCCGGCGGGCCGATGCTGGTCGACGGCCATGACACCGCGACGCCGCTGACCGTGATTGTTCGCCGCGCTACGATCCGCCCGGCAGCGAAATCGCAACTGGCCGATCCGCTCGCCGATCCCGTGCTCGACCTGCGCGTCCATTCAGCGACGGCGGAATCCTATTTCGTCAAGGCCGGCGACTATCTGCAGATCATCGACGTCGACGGCCGCCAATGCACCGACTTCCAGTGCTTCTCGGCGCGCAAGCTCGACAAGGGCCGCGATCATCCGCTCGACGTGACGACGACCCGCACGCTAATGGGATCGAGCTATCCGATGCCCGGCCTGCATTCGAAATATTACGACCAGGACATGGACCCGCTGGTCGAGGTGGTGCAGGACACATGCGGCCGGCACGATGCCTTCGCGCTCGCATGTGCCGCCAAATATTACGACGACATCGGCTATCCCGGTCACACCAACTGCTCGGAGAATTTCAATCGCGCACTGTCGGACAAGGGCGTCACCCCACGCGCCGGCTGGATGGCGATCAACTTCTTCTTCAACACGGCGATCAACGCGCATGGCATGATGGTGTCCGACGAGCCATGGTCTCGCCCCGGCGACTATGTGCTGCTCAGAGCCCTGACCGACATCGTCTGCGTGTCCTCCGCCTGCCCCGACGACACGACGCCGGCCAATGGCTGGAACCTCACCGACATCCATGTGCGGACCTATTCCGGCCAGCACAAATTCTCGCGAGCGATCGCCAGACGGATGACGCCCGATTCGGAACCGAAAATGACCCGCGAGACATCCTTTCATTCGAGCTTTGCCAAACACACGCGCGACTTCGTCGAGTACAGGGGCTACTGGCTGGCCAATTCCTTCGCCAAGGAGGGGCCCATCGCCGAATACTGGGCCTGCCGGCAGGATGCCGTCATCATGGACCTGTCGCCGCTGCGCAAGTTCGAGGTCACCGGCCCGGATTCCGAGGCGCTGCTGCAATACACGTTGACCCGCGACGTGAAGAAACTCGGCGTCGGCCAGGTGGTCTATTCGGCGATGTGCTACGAGCATGGCGGCATGATCGACGACGGCACGCTGCTTCGGCTCGGCAAGGATAATTTCCGCTGGGTCGGCGGCGACGATCTCTCCGGCGAATGGCTGCGCGAGACGGCCGAAAAGCTTGGCCTCAATGTGCTGGTGCGCTCGTCGACCGACCAGATGCACAATGTCGCCGTGCAAGGGCCGAAGAGCCGCGACATTCTCCGCGAGGTCATCTGGACCTCGCCGCTGCAGCCGTCGATCGAAGAGCTCGAATGGTTCCGCTTCGCCGTCGCGCGCATCGGCGGCGGCAATGGCATTCCAGTTGTCGTCTCGCGCACCGGCTACACCGGCGAGCTCGGCTACGAGGTCTGGTGCCATCCGCGCGACGCCGAAAAAGTCTTCGACGCGATCTGGGAGGCCGGCCAGCCACATGGGCTGAAGCCGATGGGGCTGCAGGCACTCGACATGGTGCGTATCGAAGCCGGGCTGATCTTCGCCGGCTACGAGTTCTCCGACCAGACCGACCCGTTCGAGGCCGGCATCGGCTTCACCGTGCCGCTGAAGACCAAGACCGACGACTTCATCGGCCGCGAGGCGCTGATCCGCCGCAAGGAACACCCGCAGACGAAACTGGTCGGCCTCGACATCGACGCCAACGTTCCGGTCGGCCATGGCGATTGCGTCCATGTCGGCCGCGCCCAGATCGGCGTCGTCACTTCGGGCATGCGTTCGCCGGTGCTGAACAAGACCATCGCGCTGGCGCGGCTCGACGTCACGCATTCGGCTGTCGGCACCGAGGTCGAGATCGGCAAGCTCGACGGCCATGCCAAGCGGCTGCCGGCGCGAGTCGTGGCCTTTGCTCATTACGACCCGCAGAAGACCAAACCGCGCTCCTGACGGCTGCATCAGGCCCGGAAAATCAGCCCGCCATACGGGATCGCACCGGCGTCGAGGTGGGTGCATGCTCACAGTGATGTGCACATGTCCACAAAACGCTTGACGTGAAAGCGCGCCGGATCAATCTTCACTGTTAAGAAAAAAATACGACTGAGTGGAAACACTGACAGTCGTCGATATCATGTCGGGGGAAGCTTCGCGAAGCCGAGGCGTCGCCGGCGGGGACAACAAAAAGGGGAACACAGACACATGAGCACGGTAACCACTGCCCTGGTGCAGCCTGCCGAAGGGCAGCTGCACCGGAACATCGACTGGCGCGGCGCCTTCTGGGTGGCCAGCGGCGTTCCAGCCCTCGTCCTGTTTTCGATCGGCGGCATTGCCGGCACGACCGGAACGCTGGCCTTCGCGATCTGGACCGTGTCCATGATCATGGGCTTCCTGCAGTCCTTCACCTATGCGGAAATCGCCGGCCTGTTCCCGAACAAGTCCGGTGGCGCCTCGATCTACGGCGCCACCGCCTGGCTGCGCTATTCGAAGTTCATCGCGCCGCTGTCGGTGTGGTGCAACTGGTTCGCCTGGTCGCCGGTGCTGTCGCTCGGCTGCTCGATCGCTGCCGCCTACATCCTCAATGCGCTGGCGCCATTGCCGGTGTTCAGCGAGACCTCGCCGGAAGTCGTCGCCTATATCGCGGCGCATGTTGGAACAGCTCCCGCCGACGCCATCGCGGCGGTGACCGCTGCCGCAACACCGGCGATCCGCACCTGGTCGCTGTGGAGCCACACGCTGGGCCCGGTCTCCTTCACCTTCAATTCAACCTTCTTCATCGGCGCGGTGCTGATGCTGATCATCTTCTCGATCCAGCATCGCGGCATTCTCGGCACGGCCAATGTGCAGAAATATATCGGGCTGCTGGTCATCATCCCGATGCTGATCGTCGGCGTTGTGCCGATCTTCACCGGCCAGATCAACTGGGCGAATTTCTCGCCGCTGGTGCCTTTGGCCGCCGCCTACGCCCCCGAGCCCGGCGCGTGGAACATTGCCGGCTGGACGCTGGTGCTTGGCGGCATGTTCATCGCGGCATGGTCGACCTACGGCTTCGAGACCGCCGTCTGCTACACGTCGGAGTTCAAGAACCCCGGCACCGACACCTTCAAGGCGATCTTCTATTCCGGCCTGCTCTGCATGCTTTTGTTCATCCTGGTGCCCTTCACCTTCCAGGGCGTGCTTGGCTTGAACGGCATGCTGGCGACCCCGATCGTCGACGGCTCCGGCGTTGCCGATGCGCTGGCCGGCATGGTCGGCGGCGGACAGCTGATCCACAGCCTGCTCGTCATGCTGATGATCCTGGCGCTGGTGCTCTGCATCATGACGGCGATGGCCGGCTCCTCGCGCACGCTCTACCAGGGCTCGGTCGATGGCTGGCTGCCGCGCTATCTCAGCCACGTCAACGAACATGGCGCGCCGACGCGGGCGATGTGGACCGACCTCATCTTCAACCTGATCGTGCTGGCGATCGCCTCGGCCGACGCGACGAGCTTCTTCTTCATCCTCGCCGTGTCGAACTGTGGCTACATCATCTTCAACTTCCTCAACCTCAATGCCGGCTGGATCCACCGCATCGACAACGGCCATATCGCACGGCCGTGGAAGGCACCGAGCTGGCTGCTCGGCGTTGGCGCGATCTTCGCCTATGTCAATGCGATCTTCATGGGCGCCGGCGCCAAGGTCTGGAACCCGATGGCGCTGTGGGCCGGACTGATCACGGCGGCGCTGATCATCCCGGTGTTCTGCTTCCGCCACTACATCCAGGACGGCGGCAAGTTCCCGGACCACATGCTGGCCGATCTCGGCATGTCGTCAGCCGATCTCAAGGTCAAAAAGGCGGGGATGCTGCCCTATTTGACGCTGGTCGCCGGCGTTGCGGTGATGCTGCTGGCCAACTGGCTGTTCGTCATCTGACCTCAGCCTCCGACCGGGCGCTGGTCGCAGCGCCCGACTGACCCAAAAGAGATTGCCGGCCGGTCGAGACATCGACCGGCCGGCATTTTTTTCATTCCGCCGCCAGCGCCAGCGCCAACTGCGGCTGTTCGGTGTTTTCCGGCACGGCGTCGGCCGGTTGTTCCTCGGCTCCACGCTTCTTGGGCTCGCGGCCGAAGAACAGAGCGTAGGCTGCCGGCAGCACGAGGATGGTGAGCACAGTCGCGACGAGGATGCCGCCCATCATGGCGTAGGCGAGCGGCCCCCAGAACACGGCGCGCGAGATCGGGATCAGCGCCAGCACCGCCGTCATCGCCGTCAGCACGATCGGCCTGAAGCGGCGCACGGCCGAGCCGATGATGGCCTCCGAGCGTTCCATGCCTCTGGCTATGTCCTGGTCGATCTGGTCGACCAGGATGATCGAGTTGCGCATGATGATGCCGAGCAGGGCGATGACGCCAAGAATGGCGACGAAGCCGAACGGCGCGCCGCTGATCAAAAGCGCCGCCGCCGCACCGATGATGCCCAGTGGGCCGGTGGCCAGCACCAGCATCGCCTTTCCGAAATGCTGCAGCTGGATCATCAAGAGCACGACGATGACGGCCAGCATGATCGGCGCCTTGGCGGCGATCGAAGCCTGGCTCTCGGCCGAATCCTCGGCGCCGCCCTGGATCTCGATCTTGTAGCCGGGCGCGAGGCCATCGCGCAGGCCCTTGATGTCGTTGTACATCTTGGTGACGACATCGTTGGACTGCACGCCGTCCGGCAGCGTGCCGCGCACCGAGATGGTCGGCAAGCGGTCGCGGCGCCATTCGACGCCCTGCTCGAGTACCGGAACGACCTTGGCCACCTGCGACAGCGGCACGAAGCCACCGAAGTCGGTCGGGATATAGACCGAGTCGACTGAGGACAGCAGCTTGCGGCCCGCCTCCGGCTCACGGGCGACGATGGAGACGGTCTCCTCGCCGTCGCGGAAGTCGTCGAGCGGCGCGCCGGACATGGTCGCCTGCAGCATCTGGCGGATGCGCTGCGAGCTGACGCCGAGTGCACGGGCGCGGTCCTGGTCGATGACCAGCTTCATTGCCGGCACCGGCTCCAGCCAGTCGTCGTGGACGGCGCCGAGCAGCGGATTGGCCTGGAATTTCGCCTTCACCTCATCGGCAATGCGACGCACCTCCTGGCGATCCGGACCCATGACGCGCATCTGCACCGGCCAGCCGGTCGGCGGGCCGAGGAACAGGCGGTCGACCTTGGAACGGATCGAAGGGAAATCCTGCGCCAATATGGTACGCAGCTTGACGATCAGCCTCTCGCGGGCCGGCTCGTCCTTGGCCATCACCAGAAGCTGGGCGAAGTTCGGATTGCGCAGTTGCTGGTCGAGCGGCAGGAAGAAGCGCGGCGCGCCCTCGCCGATATAGGTGGCGATGAAGCGCTTGTCCTGGTCGTCCATCATCCTGGATTCCAGCGCCTTGGCCTGCGTCTCGACCTCCTTGATGCTGGTGCCTTCCGGCAGCCAGAGATCGACGAGGATTTCCGGACGCGAGGACTGCGGGAAGAAATTCTGCGGGATGAACTGGAACGCCCACAGGCTGCCGGCAAAGGTCATCAGCGTCATTGCCAGCACGATGATGCGGTGGCGCACGGCCCAGCCGACGGTGGCGCGCAGCCGCCGGTAGAAGCTGGTGTCGAAGGCATCGTGATGATTGCCGGCATGCTTGCGCTGCTTGAGGATCATGTGGCCGAGCCACGGCGTGAAGTAGACCGCGACGAACCAGGACACGACCAGCGCGATGCCGACGACGTAGAACAGGGTGCGCACATATTCGCCGGCCGTCGAGGCGGCGAAGCCGACCGGGATGAAACCGGCGGTGGTGATCAGCGTGCCGGTCAGCATCGGGAAGGCGGTCGAGGAGTAGGCAAAGCTCGCCGCCTCGATCTTGACCAGCCCTTCCTCGAGCTTTCGTTCCATCATCTCGACGACGATCATGGCGTCGTCGACGAGCAGTCCGAGCGCGATGATCAGCGCGCCGAGCGAAATGCGCTGCAGGTCGATGCCGATCTCGTACATGATGGCGAAGGTGGCGGCGAGCACCAGCGGAATGGCGATCGCGATCACCAGACCGGAGCGCCAGCCGATCGACAGGAACGAAACGACGAGCACGATCAGCAGCGCCTCGCCAAGCGCCTCCATGAACTCGTTGACGGCGTCCTTGACGACCTCAGGCTGGTCGGAAATCTGGTCGACCGCAACGCCATAAGGCAGCCCTTCCTCGAAGCGCTGATAGGTCGCCTCGACGTCCTTGCCGACGTCCTTGACGTTGAAGCCCTTGGCCATGACGACGCCGACCTGGACGCTCTCGTGGCCGTTGAAGCGATATTTGCGCTGGTAGGGGTCCTCGAGACCGGAGGTCACGGTGGCGATGTCGCCCAGCCGCGTCACCTGGTTGCCGGCGCGCAGGCGAAGCTCGCGGATGTCGGCAGCCTTGGTCACGTCGCCCTCGACCGAGATGCGCACCGAACGCAGACCGGTGTCGACCGAACCCGCCGGATCGACATTGTTCTGGCCCTTGATGGCGTTCTGCAGGTCGGTGAGCGTCAGGCCGCGCTCGGCGAGCGCCTTGGACGAGACGTCGATATAGAGTTTTTCCGGCTGGTCGCCGATGATGACTGCCTTCTCGACGCCGGGCGTCGTCAAGAGCATGTCGCGCGCCTGGATGGCGAATTTCTTCAGCTCGGGATAGCTGTAACCGTCGCCGCTGATCGAATGCAGCGTGATGAAGGTGTCGCCGAACTCGTCGTTGAAATAGGGACCGAGCAAGCCTTGCGGCAGATCGCCGGCGATATCGCCGACCTTCTTGCGCACCTGGTAGAAGGCATCCTTCACCTGGTCGGCGTTGGTGTCGCCCTTGATCTGGACGGTGATGATGGCACTGCCGGCACGGGTGTAGGAGCGCACGAAATCGAGGTGCGGCGTTTCCTGCAGCTTGCGCTCAATCTTGTTGACGACCTGATCTTCCATCTCCTTGATCGAGGAGCCTGGCCAGACCGCCTGGACGACCATGACGCGGAAGGTGAAATCCGGATCTTCCTTCTGGCCCATGCGCATCAGGCCGAGCGCGCCGGCGATGATGATCAGGCCAAACAGGAAGCGCGCAATGCTCGGGTGTCCGATCGCCCAGCGCGAAAGGTTGAACGGCTTTTTTTCATTCGTGTCGGTGGTCATCGGCGTCAGTCCAATCCAATTGATTGTCGGCGCATGCGCGCGGCATGCTCACGGAATTTCCGATGCTGGCTTCCGGGCGACGAGGCTTTCCGAGCGGAGAGACACTCGTCGCGGTGGGACGCGAGGACGGATGTGGGGGTTACATCGACCTGACGTCTCGACAATCGGGCACTCGTCGCCCGGAAACCGTGACCCACTAAACCCTGAGGCTTTCCGCCTAAGGTGATGACAAGTGGGTTTTCATTTTGCCTGGGCTTCAGCGCAGGCTGCTGGTGGTCTCGCCATCATTCTGCGCCGATGCGGCCTGCTGCGCTGCATCGCCGGAGAGCTTGACCTTCAGGTTCTCGGTCATGAACTGGGTGCCAGCGGCAACCACGACGTCACCCTGCTTCAGACCGTCGGCGACATTGACGCCGTCGGCGGTGAAGTCGCCGACCTTGACCGGGCGTGGATGAACCGTCTCGCTGCTGCGGTCGACGGTCCAGACGATCTTCTGGCCGTCCTTCTCGGCGAGCGCGCTGAGCGGGACCGACACCATCTGCTGCCGGCTCGCCACCGAGGCTTCGATATTGGCGGTCATGCCAAGCAGCACGCGCGGGTCGTTGGGCAGCGAGACGCGAACGGCAAAGGTACGCGACTGCGGATCGGCGCTGCCGGCAACCTCCCGGACCTTGCCGGCAAGCGTCAGCGCATCGTCCGACCAGAAGCTCGCCTTGACGTCCTTGCCCGGCTTGAATTCAGCGATATCCATTTCCGGAACGGCGATCAGCACTTCCTTCTCGCCGTCGACGGCGACCGTCATGACAGGCGTGCCGGCGCCGACCACCTGGCCGACATCGGCAGTGACGGCCGTGACGATGCCGTCCTGGCTTGCCTTGAGATCGGTGTAACCGACCTGGTTGCGGGCCTGGGCAAGGGTCGAGCGAGCCGCATCGCGCGTCGCCACCGCCTGGTTGTAGGTCAGCGTCGCCTGCTCAAGCTGCGACTTGGACGCGAAGTTCTTGGCGTAGAGCTGCTCGGCGCGCTTCTTGGTCAGATCGACTGTCTCGACCTGCCGCTCGGCGGCATCAAGGCTCGCCGCCGCACTCTTGACCGACAAGTCGTAATCGGAGGGGTCGATGCGGGCCAGCACGTCGCCAGAAGTCACATGCTGGCCGATGTCGACGAGGCGCTCGGTAACCTTGCCGGCGACCCGGAAGCCGAGGTTCATCTCGGTGCGGGCGCGCACCGAGCCGGAATAGTCGAGCTCGCGGGTGGTCCGCGCCTGACCGATCTCGACCACCTTGACCGGCCGGATGATATCCTTGACTTCGGCCTTCTCCTGGCTGCAGCCGGCAAGCCCGAGCACCGCGACGACGAGCACGGCCGGACCGACTGCCGGAAGCCTGCTCATGATGGAATTGGACAAAGACACCTTAGTACTCCCAAACTGGAGATGAACTGTCTTCCGGCGCCCGGCGGGCGGCGGTTATTTCTTCAAGGCCTTGATCGCGTAATCGATGAGGTCGTCGGGCATCGCCCGGTTGGTCTTGGCAAGACATTGCGCCACCATCTGCGGATGGCACAGAATGACGGTGGCGGCGCCGAAGCAGCGCGACGCGATCACCGGATCCTGCTCGGCAAACTCGCCGGCTTTGATGCCGTCGCGGATCACCTCGGCGAACAGATCGTGGATGCTGTCGATATGCTTGTCGATGACGCCCCAGTCGCGTTCGAGGGCGACGATGACCATCTCATGCACCTTCTGGTCGTCGAGCATGACCTCCATTGTCATCTTGTATTGTGCATGCACGTAGCGACGCAGCCGCTCCTCGGCGCTGATCGGCAGGCGGGAAATCTCGTAGGCCATCTGGTAGCTGGCGCCGAGCATCCGGCCGCAGACAGCCTGGTGGATTTCGACCTTGGAGGCGAAGAAGCGGTAGATGTTGGCCGGCGACATGCCGAGCTCGCGCGCAATGTCGGCGACATTGGTCTTGCCGTAGCCATAGTGGCGGAACAGGCGTTCGGCGCAGTCGAGAATGCGGGTGACATTCTCCTGGCGGGTCGGGTCGGCCACGATGTTTGCGATCTCGGGCATGGCTCTCTGTCAAATTACGAGTGACGAATTTCAATTTTCATCAGTCGTAAATCGAAATTCGTGAGATGTCAACGCGGATTCGACGTACACGTATAATTGGTGACAAATGGTGACAGAGGGAGCGGCCGGCCCAGCCAGGCGCTTCGTCATCCTAGGGTGGAGCAGTCGAGAAGCGACGTCGCGGAAACCCTAGGATGACGAAGTTCCGAAGGCCCGCGGCAAATTGTCGAGGCCAGAGCGGCAGTACAGCTAAGCCTCCTTCGCCATCTCGCGCAGCCGGAACTTCTGGATCTTCCCGGTCGACGTTTTCGGAATCTCAGCGAAGATCACCGCCTTCGGCACCTTGAAGCGGGCAAGCAGCGCGCGGCAGTGCTCGATGATTTCGGCCTCGGTTGCCGTCCTGCCAGGCTTCAGTTCGACATAGGCGACCGGCACCTCGCCCCATTTGTCGTCGGCCCGGGCGACGACGCCGCAGGACGCGACGGCGAGATGCTTGTAGAGCGCGTCCTCGACCTCGATCGAGGAGATGTTCTCGCCGCCGGAGATGATGATGTCCTTGGAGCGGTCCTTGAGCTGGATGTAGCCGTCGGCGTGCATGACGCCGAGGTCGCCGGAGTGGAACCAGCCACCGGCGAAGGCCTCGTCGGTCGCCTTGCGGTTCCTCAGATAGCCCTTCATGACGATGTTGCCGCGGAACATGACCTCGCCGATGGTCTCGCCGTCGGCCGGCGTTTCCATCATCGTCTCGGGGTTCATCACGGTCAGGCCTTCGAGCGCTGCATAGCGAACGCCCTGCCGCGCTTTCTTGGCCGTCCTCGGCCCCTTCTCCAGCCCATCCCACTCATTGTGCCATTCGTTGACGACCGCCGGGCCGTAGGTCTCGGTCAGGCCGTAGAGATGGGTAACGGCAAAGCCGGCATCGGCCATGCCCGACAGCACCGCCTCCGGCGGCGGTGCCGCGGCGGTGTTGAAGGTGACGGTCTGCCGGAACTGCCGCTTGTCCTCGTCCTTGGCATTGATCAGCACCGACATGACGATCGGCGCGCCGCAGAGATGGGTGACGCCATGATCGGCAATGGCGTCGTAGATCGGCTTCGGCCGCACCCAGCGCAGGCAGACATGGGTGCCGGCCTGAACGGCGAGAGTCCAGGGAAAGCACCAGCCATTGCAGTGGAACATCGGCAGCGTCCACAAATAGACCGCGTGCTTGGCCATGCCGGCATGGATGGTGTTGGTGTAGGCCATCAGGGCCGCACCACGATGGTGATAGACGACACCTTTCGGGTTGCCGGTCGTGCCGGAAGTGTAGTTCAGCGAGATGGCGTCCCATTCGTCATCGGGCATCGACCAGGCAAAATCCTCGTCGCCGCCGGCGACGAACTCCTCGTAGTCGAGCGTGCCGACGCGCTCGCCCTTCGGATAGGGAGCATCAGTGGCGTATTCGAGATCGTCATAGTCGATGACCAGCGGCCTGGCCTTGGCCTGCGCCAGAGCCTCCTTGAGGACGCCGGAAAATTCATGGTCGACGATGAGGACTTTCGTCTCGGCATGGTCGAGTTGGAAGGCGATCACCGCCGCATCGAGGCGGGTATTAAGCGAATGCAGCACCGCTTTGGTCATCGGCACACCAAAATGCGCTTCCAGCATCGGCGGCGTGTTGGAGAGCATCACGGTGACGGTATCGCCCTTGCCTATGCCGCGCTTCGAGAGCGCCGAGGCGAGCTTCAGCGAGCGCCGCCAGAAGTCGCGATAGGTAATGCACTGGCTGCCATGGATGATGGCGACATGGTCGGGATAGGTCCTGGCCGCGCGCTCCAGATAGGTGAGCGGCGTCAGCGGCTGGTGGTTGGCGGCGTTCCTGCCCAAATCCTGTTCGTAGGGATTGCCCATCCCGTCCTCCCCAATGTCTATTATTACCGACTTTCTAATCACAGGCCTCGCGCCGCGTCACCAACAACGATGCCACGACATGGTGCATTTGGCACATTGATGATCCAGATTCAGCGGGCGAGCGAGCATCGCATGCCTCCGCTCAATTTGACTTTTGTCGAGAGCCGTGAATAATGTCAGCCGAGGAGATGGCATGGCGATCCGACCGGCAGAACAGCTTATCCACAAGGCCGCCTGGCTTTACTACGCCCACGGCCTGCGACAGGACCAGGTAGCCAGCCAGCTCAACATTTCCCGCGCTTCGGTCGCCATGTATCTGCGCAAGGCGCGCGAGACCGGCATCGTCAACATCTCGACCTCGACCCAGCTTTTCACCGACGATGTCATGGCGCGCCGGCTCGAAGACGCCTTGAGCCTCGACGCCGCCTGGATCGCGCCGGAAAACGACTATGTCATCGATCCGTCGACCGACATCGCCGTGCTGGCGGCGAGCGTCTTTCTCGAACTGGTCAGGAAGGGCGACCGCATCGGCGTCGCCTGGGGCCGAACCATCTACACCATCGCCGACATCATGTCCTATGCCGACCTGCAGGACGTCACGGTGGTGCAGCTCTGCGGCAATCTCGGCGCGCCCTATTCCTACCGGCCGGACCAGTGCACGATGGAAATCGCGCGCCGGCTCAACGCCAAGGGACTGAATTTCTACGCGCCGCTGGTGCTGACGACGGAAGCGCTGGCGCATGGCTTGCGCGCCGAGCCGGTGATCCGCGAGCAATTGTCCGGGATAAGCGACTGCGATCTCGCGCTCTATTCGGTCGGCACGGTCGATGCCGACAGCCATGTCGTCAAATGCGGCGCGCTGAGCGTCGGAGAGATGGCTTTACTGCGCGATGCGGGTGCGGCCGGCGTCATCGCCGGGCAGATCATCGACGCCGACGGCAAGGCGCTCGACTGCAGCTACAATCGCCGCGTCATCTCGGCGGCGCTGTCGTCGCTGCGCCAGATCGAAAAACGCCTGATGGTGGTGCAGGAGGACAGCAAGTTCGAACCGCTGCTCGCAGCGCTCGCCGGCGGGCTCTGCACGCATCTGGTGGTCGGCGCGCGCATGGCGAAGCGGCTGCTGGAGCACGCGGGAGCGGCGACCGAAAAGGCCTCCTAGACAGACACAATCCTTGCCGCCGGCGCGTTGTCATCAAAGCGTCGCGGCATTCCTGTTCACAGCAACCAAAGACAGCAAAGCGGACGAAGCGAAATGAAGAATTTGTGGAATGACGGCGACGCCGAAAAGATGGTTGCCGACTATGCGAAGAAAGGCGTCGGCCGCGATCTGGCGCTGCGCGTCTACACGACGCGGCTGCTCGGCGGCGAGCCGCGCCTCGTGCTGCATGGCGGCGGCAACACCTCCTGCAAGACCAAGGCCACCGACCTCGTCGGCGACGAATGGGACGTGCTTTGCGTCAAGGGCAGCGGCTGGGACATGGCCGTGATCGAGCCGAAGGGCCTGCCGGCGGTCAAGATGGGCGCGCTCCTCAAGGCGCGCGCGCTGGACAAGCTCGGCGACGAGGACATGGTGGCGTTGCAGCGGGCAAACCTCGTCGACCCCGCCTCGCCCAACCCGTCGGTCGAGACGCTGCTGCACGCCTTCCTGCCACATAAATTCGTCGACCATACGCACTCGACTGCCATTCTTGCCATCGTCGACCAGGAGGACAGCGAGCCGCTGGTGCGAAAAGTGTTTGGCGCCAAGATGGGCTACGTGCCTTACATCATGCCGGGCTTCGACCTGGCAAAGGCGGCGGGCGACGTCTTCGACGCCGATCCCAGCGTCGAGGGCCTGATCCTCGACAAGCACGGCATCTTCACCTTCGGCGACGACGCCAGGCAGGCGTACGACCGGATGATCCATTACGTGAATGTCGCCGAGGAATTCGTGGCGCAGAACGGCAAGCCACGCACCGAAAGGGTGGCGCTGCCGGCAAGGCTGGCGAAACCGCAGGACATCGCGCCAATGCTGCGCGGCGCGGTGGCGGTGGCGCGCGGCGAAGGTCGCTTCGACCGCATGATCAGCGACTTCCGCACTTCGGATGCGATCGTCAATTTCATCAACTCGGCTGAGATCGCCGACTATGCCGGCCGCGGCGTCTCGACGCCGGATCTGTCGATCCGCATCAAGACCGGGCCGATGGCGGTGCCGGCGCCGGACGCCGACAAGATCGGCGACTACAAGGCTGTCATCCGCAGCCATGTCGAGACCTTCGCCAAGGATTATCGCGCCTATTTCGAGACCAATGACGCGCTCGACGACGTCAAGCGCACCATGCTCGACCCGATGCCGCGGCTGACGCTGGTGCCCGGCCTCGGCATGTTCGGCCATGGCCGCACGCTGAAGGACGCCAGGATCGCTTCCGATGTCGGCGAGATGTGGATCGAGGCGGTGCGCGGCGCCGAAGCCGTCGGCCATTTCCACCCGCTGTCCAAGGCCGATCTGTTCCCGCTCGAATATTGGTCGCTGGAGCAGGCCAAGCTTGCCTCGAACAAGCCGAAGCCGCTGACCGGCCAGGTGCTGCTGGTGACCGGCGGCGCCGGCGCGATTGGTGCGGCCACGGCCAAGCTTTTCGCCGACAACGGGGCGCACGCCGTCATCGTCGATCTCGATCCGGCGAAGGCCGCGGAAGCGGCCAAGAAGGCCGGCAACGGCTCGATCGGCGTCGGCGCCGACATCACCAATCCGGCCGAGCTGCGCGCAGCCTTCGACAGAGCGGTCGCCGTCTTCGGCGGCCTCGACATACTGGTCTCCAATGCCGGCGCTGCCTGGGAAGGCCGTATCGGCGAGCTTGACGACGCCCTACTGCGCAAGAGTTTCGAGCTCAACTTCTTCGCCCATCAGTCGGCGGCGCAGAACGCCGTGCGCATCATGCTCGAACAGGGCACCGGCGGCGTGCTCCTGTTCAACACCTCCAAGCAGGCGGTCAATCCCGGCCCGAAGTTCGGCGCCTACGGCATCCCCAAAGCGGCGACGCTGTTCCTGTCCAGGCAATATGCGCTCGACTACGGCGCGCAAGGCATCCGCTCGAACGCGGTCAATGCCGACCGCATCCGCTCGGGGCTGTTGACCAACGCCATGATCGCCAGCCGCTCGGGCGCGCGCGGCGTGTCGGAGAAGGAATACATGTCCGGCAATCTGCTCGGACAGGAGGTGACGGCCGAGGACGTCGCCCAGGCCTTCCTGCACCAGGCGCTGGCCGAACGCACCACCGCCGACGTGACGACGGTGGATGGCGGCAATATCGCCGCCGCGATGCGGTAGGGACAGGACATCAGAACATCAAAAGAGCGGCCCGCGGGCCGCTTTTCTTTTTGCCAATAAGGCAAGCTGCCTTGCTCCCGCCAATCCTGCCATTGAATCCTCATACGAACGAATCCTTGGGAGACACCATGGCCGACCCCGAAAAGAAACTACTGCGTATTGCCGTGCTCTTCGGCGGGCGCTCGGCCGAGCATGACGTGTCCGTACTCTCAGCGACCAATGTCATGGCCGCGCTGGAGCCGGCGAAATACGATGCCGTTCCCGTCTTCATCACCCGCGAAGGGCAATGGCTGCTGAGCAGTTTCGAGGACGGCGAACTGGCGACACCGTCACACGGCACGGAGGTCTGCCTGGTGCCGGGCGGGCATGGACGGATGCTGGCGATCCCCGCCAGTGGCTCGCCGCACGACCTGCCTCGCATCGACATAGTGTTTCCCGTTCTGCACGGCCTGCATGGCGAGGACGGCGCCGTGCAGGGGCTGGCCGAGGTGGCACGCGTGCCGCTTGCCGGCTGCGGCATCCTTGGCTCGGCCACAGCGCTCGACAAGGATATCGCCAAGCGGCTGCTGAAGGCGGCGGGGCTGCCTGTCGCGCGCTCGGTGACGATCGATGAAGGTGCGGCGCCTTCCCTCGCCGAATTGGAAGAAAAACTCGGCCTGCCGCTGTTCATTAAGCCGGCGCGGCAAGGCTCGTCGGTCGGCGTCAGAAAAGTCTCGGCCAGCCAGGAATTCGCCGGGGCGCTCGCCGAAGGTTTTCAGCACGACCGCAAGCTGTTGGCCGAAGAGTTCATCCGTGGCCGCGAGATCGAATGCAGCGTGCTAGAGGACACAGAAGGCGGCCTGTTCGTTTCCCGCCCCGGCGAAATCGTGCCGGCCGAAAGCCACGGCTTCTACAGCTACGACGCCAAATACATCGACAAGGATGGGGCGGCGCTGAAGGTGCCTGCCGAACTGCCGCCGGAGACCGAGGACAGGATCCGCGAGACGGCGGCAAAGGCGTTCCGCGCGGTCGGCTGCGACAGCATGGCCCGCGTCGATTTCTTCGTCATGCCGGACATGGACTTCGTCATCAACGAACTCAACACCATTCCCGGTTTCACCGACATCAGCATGTATGCCAAGGCGATGGCGGCAAGCGGCGTCAGCTACGCCGAAGTCATCGACCGGCTGGTGGCGCACGGGCTGGCGCGCGCCGGCCGATCGGGCTGAAGACGAAGCTTCGGCTGCAAACAGAAGAGCGGCCCGCGAGCCGCTCTTCTCCTCTGCCGATAGGCCAAGGATTACTTGGCGTTCGGGTTCGGCATCCAGGCCGGCATGGCGACGTCGGCATGGGCGAACTGCGGCAGCTTGGCCGACAGGTCCTCCATGTTCTTGATGTCCTTGTCGATCAGATCCTTCTGGGTGATCAGCGTCGGCGGCACGATGACGTTGTGGCCGGGATCTTCGCCGGTCAGAAGCTGCGCCAGCGCGCGCACCGACACCTGGCCGACGACGGCCGGGTTGGTGGCGGCCGTGGCAGCCCAGGCGCTGTCAGGCTCGCGCATCGCGGCAATGTCGGAGGTCGAAATGTCGGCCGAATAGATCTTGATGTCCTTGTTCATGCCGGCCTCGTCGACGGCGATCTTCACGCCCTTGGCGAATTCGTCATAAGGCGCGAACATCACCTTGATGTCGGGATGCGCCGACAGCACCGAGCGCGCCTGGTTGGCGACGGAATTGGCGATCGGGTTGTCGAGCGTGCCGAACATGGCGACTTCGTTGATGCCGGAGAACTTCTTCTTGACGTCGACCCAGGTCTCGTTGCGGCGGTCGAGCGGCGCGATGCCGGCGACATAGACATAGCCGGCCTTCCAGCTTTCGCCATTGTCCTTGACCGCCTGTTCGAGCGCCAAGCGCGCGAGGTCGCGGTCGGACTGTTCGATCTGCGGGATCTTGGGGTTTTCGACATTGACGTCGAAGGCGACGACCTTGATGCCGGCATCGACCGCGCGCTGGGCGGCGTCCTTCATCGATTCCGTCAGCCCGTGCTGGATGATGATGCCTTGCACGCCGAGCGCGATGGCCTGGTCGACCATGTCGGCTTGCAGCGCGGCGTCCTGGCGGCTGTCGAGCACGCGCAGGTCGACGCCGAGCGCTTTCGACTGTGCCTCGACGCCGGAAAGATAGGCCTGGAAGAAGTCGCCGGTCGAGAGATAGCGCACCAGCGCGATCTTGACGCCGGGCTTGTCGAACGGCGCCGGCTTGTCCGCGGCAAGAGCCGGCGCCTGCATCAGCATCGTGGCGCCGGCAAGCCCGAGCGTCAGCTTTCCTAGAAGTCTTCTTGTGATCGTCACGTTGTTTCCTCCACTTGTTGAACCCAAAAATCTGCCCCGGTCGAAACCCTATCTCTTGCCCTTGCCGGAAAGGGCGAAGGTGAAGACAAGGGCGACGACGAGAACCACGCCCTTGACGAAATCCTGCGTGTAGTAAGGCGCGTTCATCATCGTCAGCCCCTGCAACAGCACGCCGACGAACACAGCACCGACGGCCGTGCCGAAGGCGTTGGGCTTGGCGGCGCCGAGGACCGCGTAACCGATCAGCGCTGCCGCCACTGCGTCGAGCAGCAGATTATTACCCGAGGCGATGTCGCCGCGTCCAAGCCGGGCAGCGAGCAAAATCCCGCCGATCGAGGCAAAAACTCCAGAAATAACATAGGCCCAGATTTTGTATGCATTGACAGGCGCGCCGGCGAGTTCGGCGGCCCGTTCGTTGCTGCCGACGGCATACATCATGCGGCCGAAACGGGTGTATTCGAGGAAGAACCAGATCAGCACGGCGAGAACGAGCAGTACGACGACCGAAACCGGAATGAGGTTCGGGATGAAGAAATCGAAGCGGTGGCGGCCGAGCGCCAGGAAGGCATCGCCGAACTTGCCGTTGGCGACCGAACCGTCGGGCATGGTCATGCCGGTGGCGATCGAGCGTCCCTCGGTCGGAATGCGCTGCAGGCCGACGAGCAGGAACATCATGCCGAGCGTCGCGAGCAGGTCCGGCACGCGCATATAGACGATCAGCCAGCCATTGATGAGACCGACGAGAACGCCGATCAGCAGGCAGGCGATGACCGCGACGACGGCGTTCTGCTCCAGCACCACCATCACATAGGAGGCCGCCATCATGGCGCTGGTGGCGACGGAGCCGATCGACAGGTCGAAGCCGCCGACAACCAGGGTGGCGGTGACACCGAGTGCAAGGACACCGGTGATGGCGACGGACTGGAAGATGAAGACAGCACTTTGCGGCGAGACGAAGCCGTCGGCGGCGATGGCGAAATAGGCGATCAGCCCGAACAGAAGGACGATGAAGCCATAGCGGATGGCATGGTCGCGCAGCATCATCCAGCGCACCCGCGCGCTGCTGTCGTCTCAACCCAACTCATGCCTGCTCCATTCCATGTCCCTGGTTCATGCCGCACTGTGCAGCGGGCCGCCCGCCACTTCGGCCAGCAGCCGCTCGAGGTCGATGTCGGTATTCCGGTGCTCGCCGACGATCGTCTGCTCCGACATCACCAGGATGCGGTCCGCCGTCTCCAGCGCCTCGTCGAGTTCGGTAACAAACAAAAGCGTCGCGCGGCCGTCGGCGCTTGCCCTCAGCTTGGCTGCGATATCGCGCCTGGCCGAGATGTCGACGCCCTGGAACGGCTCGTCGAGGATGAACAGTTTTGCCTCCTGCGCCATCCAGCGGGCGACCATCACCTTCTGCTGGTTGCCGCCGGAAAGCGCCGACATCTCGTCCTTCTCGGAGCGGCAGACGATGCCAAGCTCGTCGATCTGCCGGCGGGCGGTGGCGCGCTCGATGCGGCGCTTGAGAACACCGAAACGCGACATGCGCCTGTGGAACGGCAGGCTGATGTTTTCCTGGATGTTGAAGCCGCCGACGATGCCGTTTTCGCCGCGGTCCTTGGCGACAAGGAACACGCCAGCCGCGATCGCTTCGCCCGTGGATCCCGGCGCATAGGGCTTGCCGTTCAACGTCATGGTGCCGGACAGCGGCCTGCGCACGCCAAAGAGTGTTTCGGCCAGCGCCGTCTTGCCGACGCCGACCAGGCCGGTGACGGCAACGACCTCGCCGGCGCCGAGCATCAGCGAGATCGGCCGCGCGCCGGGCGCAAGGCGCAAGCCTTCAACCGTCAGCACGGGGTGCGCCGAATTGCGGGCGACGACGCGGTCGAGATGGATCTTGCGGCCTAGCATGGCGTTGACGGCGCCCTCATACTCGAGCGGCTTTTGATCGAACACGCCGCTGACCACGCCGTCGCGCATCGAGACGATGCGGTCGGCAAGCCGGCGGATGTCCGACATGCGGTGCGAGATGTAGAGGATCGCGACGCCCTGTTCGCGCAGCCGGTCGATCAGCGCGAACAGCCGGTCGGCCTCGGCGCTGGACAGGGAGGACGTCGGCTCGTCGAGGATCAGCACCTTCGGCCGGTGCGCCATGGCGCGGGCTATGGCCACCATCTGGCGGTCGGCCAACGAAAGATCGGCGACCCGAGCCTTGAGGTCGATGGCCAGACCCATGCGATCGGCGACGGCCTTGGCCTCGCGGCGCACGCGCGCCGGATTGAACAATGTCGGCACACCGCTGCCGCTCAGCCGGTCCAGCGTCAGATTGGTGGCGACGTCGAGATCGGCGACGACGCCATCATTGATGTTCTGGTGCACGGTGACGACGCCGGCGCGGATCGCTTCCGCCGGGGTTTTCGGCGCGAAGTCGTGGCCGGCGAGGCTCATCGTGCCGGCGCCGCGCTCGTAGACGCCGCTGATGATCTTGACCAGGGTGGACTTGCCGGCGCCGTTGGCGCCCATCAGCACGGTGACCTCGCCCGCATGCAGCTCGACCGAGATGCCGCCAAGCACCTCGTTTTGGCCAAAGGATTTCCTCAGGCCCTCCACACGGAACACGGCATCAGCGCCCATTCGTTCCTCCCTGACCGTGACGCTATGGGCTGCATCGGCAATTGTCAACACGATTGACAATTGCCAGAGCGCTACCTAGCTTGGCCCCGCCGCCATGCCTCCGTTATGTTCGGAGCGCATATGCGGGAGGATGACGATGACGCAGAAATTGCCGTTCGAAGCACTATCGGTCGAGACGCTGCCGACGCGCCTTGGCGCTAACGACGCGCTCACCGCGAAAATCGGCAAGGACACAAGTCGCTGGAAAGTGCGCGAGGTCGGCGACGGCAATCTGAACCTGGTGTTCATCGTCGAGGGCGAAACGGGTGCGGCGGTGGTCAAACAGGCCCTGCCCTATGTCCGCCTTGTCGGCGACAGCTGGCCGCTGCCGCTGAAGCGCTCCTTCTTCGAATATCATGCGCTGACCAGGCAGGAAGCGCGCGCACCCGGCTCGGTGCCGGCGATCTATCATTTCGACGAGGGCCAGGCGCTGATCATCATGGAGTATCTGTCGCCGCACATCATCCTGCGGCGGGCGCTGATCGAAGGCCGGCAATTGCCGAACATTGCCCGGGATATCGGCCTGTTCATGGCGCGGACCCTGTTTCGCGGCTCCGACCTCTCGATGGTGACCAAGGATCGCAAGGCCGATCTGGCGCTGTTCGCCGACAATGTCGAACTTTGCGACATCACCGAGAACCTGGTGTTCTCCGACCCCTATTTCGACGCGAAAATGAATCGCCATACCAGCCCGCAACTCGACGGCCTGGTGGCCGAGTTGCGCGCCGACCGCGACCTCAAGGTCGAGGCGCAGCGGCTGAAGCATCTCTTTGCCGCCAATGCTGAGACGCTGCTGCATGGCGATTTGCATTCGGGCTCGATCATGGTCACCGACCAGGAAACCCGGATGATCGATCCGGAGTTCGCCTTCTACGGCCCGATGGCCTTCGACGTCGGCATGCTGCTTGCCAATTTCTGGATGTCCTTCTTCTCGCAAAGCGGCCATGAGCAGAACGGCAAGCGCGACGCCATGCGCGCCTATCTGCTCGATGTCGTCGTCGAGACATGGGCCGTGTTCCGCACCGAATTCTCGCATCTATGGCGGACCGAGCGCAGCGGCATGCTCTACCAGAAGAGCCTGTTCGAGGATCAGGGTGACCTGCTCGGCGCCGAACAGGCGCTCGACCATGTGCTGCATTCGATCTGGACCGACCTTCTGGGTTTCGCCGGCATCGAGGTTCACCGGCGCATCCTCGGCCTCGCCCACAACGCCGATTTCGAGACCATTGCCGACGCAGACCTGCGCGCCACATGTGAGGCAAAGGCGCTGAAGTTCGGCCGTCACCTCGCCGTCAACCGGCACCAGATCCACAGCATCGACGAGGTCAACACTCTGGCCACGCTGATCGAACGGGAGAACAGCATTTGAACGTCGGCGAGCGCCATTACCGCACCATCTGGCTGAGCGACGACAAGCGTTCGGTTGAGATCATCGACCAGCGCTGGCTGCCGCATGATTTCCGCGTCGAGCGGATCGGCAGCGTTGCCGGCATCGCCACCGCGATCCGCGACATGTGGGTGCGCGGCGCGCCGCTGATCGGCGTCACCGCTGCCTATGGCGTCGCCATCCAGATGAAAGACGATCCATCGGACGCAGCCCTCGACGCCGTCTGGGAGACCTTGCACGAGACGCGCCCGACCGCGATCAATCTACGCTGGGCGCTGGACGAGATGCGGCGCTTCCTCAAGCCGCTGCCGGTAGAACAACGAGCCGAGGCCGCCTACCGCCGCGCCGCTGAGATCGCCGACGAGGATGTCGGGCTGAACCGCGCCATCGGCGAGAACGGGCTTGAGATTATCAAGGCGATCGCGGCGCGCAAGCAGCCGGGGGAAACCGTCAACATCCTGACCCATTGCAATGCCGGCTGGCTGGCGACCGTCGATTACGGCACCGCCACGGCGCCGATCTATCTGGCGACCGAGGCCGGCATTCCCGTCCATGTCTATGTCGACGAGACGCGGCCGCGCAACCAGGGCGCCCAGCTGACCGCCTGGGAGATGGCCGGCCATGGCGTGCCGCACACGCTGATCGTCGACAATGCCGGCGGCCATCTGATGCAGCGCGGCCAGATCGACATGGTCATCGTCGGCACCGACCGCACGACTGCCAGTGGTGACGTCTGCAACAAGATCGGCACCTATCTCAAGGCGCTCGCCGCCGCCGACAATGACGTGCCGTTCTATGTTGCGCTGCCCTCCCCGACCATCGACTGGACGGTCGGCGACGGTCTCGCCGAAATCCCGATCGAGGAGCGCTCCGGCGACGAGGTGTCGCTTGTCTGGGGCAGGACCGCTGCCGGCGATATCGCTCAGGTGCGCGTGTCGCCGGAGGCGACGCCCGCGGCGAACCCGGCCTTCGATGTGACGCCAGCGCGGCTGGTCACCGGCCTGATCACCGAACGCGGCATCGCCAAGGCCTCGCGCGAAGGGTTGAAGGCGATGTTCCCGGAACGCGGCTGATTGGCAGATGGAACGGATCGTTGTTCCAACGCGTGTCGGCAATTGACAGCAACGCACTGCCCTTCCATACAAACGCCGTCAATGTTCTCAGGGCGGGGTGAAAGTCCCCACCGGCGGTAAGGACTCCTAGTTGCGCATGATTCCTTTCCGAAAACCGTTCCGGTTTTCGGGGTCATGCGCGGGCCCAAGCCCGCGAGCGCTTTTCGGTTGTCGAAAAGGTCAGCAGATCCGGTGTGATTCCGGAGCCGACGGTCACAGTCCGGATGGAAGAGAACGAACGAAAGACGGCCGCGTCCGTGCGGTCCGGATTTCGTATCGTGCGTCCTGATTCTGGTTCGAAACGGAAGGATGGACCCATGAATCAGCATTCCCCAAAAGACTATGAAATCGTTCGCGTCGCCGTCATTCGCGCGCGCTGGCATGCCGACATCGTCGACCAATGCGTGGCGGCGTTCGAGGCCGAGCTTGCCGTTCTCGGCGGCGGCCGCTTTGCCGTCGATGTGTTCGACGTGCCGGGTGCCTACGAGATTCCGCTGCACGCCAAGACTTTGGCCGGGACCGGCCGCTATGCCGCTATCCTCGGCACCGCCTTCGTCGTCAATGGCGGCATCTACCGGCACGATTTCGTCGCCGGTGCCGTCATCGACGGCATGATGAATGTGCAGCTGTCGACCGGCGTGCCGGTGCTCTCGGCTGTGCTGACGCCACACAATTATCACGACAGCGCCGAGCATCACCGCTTCTTCTTCGAACATTTTCAAGTGAAGGGCAAAGAAGTGGCCAAGGCTTGCGTCGAGATTCTCGCCGCGCGAGAACAGATCGCGGCATAAGGTTCTTGCCGGGTGGAAATCCCGGCAACACCCGGTAATATCAGGGAAAATACCGAAAGTCGGGAGGATGCCGGTGCAGACCAAGAAGATCATCAATGACGGTAACCGCTCCGTCGACGAGATGCTCGAAGGGATCCTCGCCGCGCATCCTCGCCACCTCAAAAGCGTGGACGGCAGCCCGCGCTCGATCATCGCCCGCGACGGGCCGCGGCCCGGCAAGGTCGGGCTCGTCATCGGCGGCGGCTCGGGCCATGAGCCGACCTTTCTCGGCTTTGTCGGCAAGGGGCTGGCGGATGCCGCGGCCATCGGCAATGTCTTTGCCTCGCCGCCGCCCGACCCGATCGTCGAATGCGCCAAGGCGGTGAGCGGCGGCGCTGGCGTTCTGTTCATGTATGGCAACTATGCCGGCGACGTGATGAATTTCGACATGGCCGCCGAGATGGCGGCGATGGACGACATCGATGTGCGCACCGTGCTGACCACCGATGACGTTGCGTCCGCGCCGCGCGACCAGCGGGACAAACGGCGCGGCGTCGCCGGCAATTTCTTCATCTTCAAGGCGGCG
This sequence comes from Mesorhizobium sp. IMUNJ 23033, assembly GCF_044778005.1. NCBI lineage: Bacteria > Pseudomonadati > Pseudomonadota > Alphaproteobacteria > Hyphomicrobiales > Phyllobacteriaceae > Mesorhizobium > Mesorhizobium sp. IMUNJ 23033. The sequence goes on along the minus strand of NZ_JBJACT010000013.1, from coordinate 61,571 downwards.
GGCGCGGCCTGCGACCGCATGCTCTCCTTCGACGAGGTCGAGCGCATCGCCCGCAAGGCCAACGACCACACCTTCACTATGGGCGTGGCGCTTTCGCCCTGCTCGCTGCCGCAGACTCGCCGGCCGAATTTCGAGATCGGCGCCGACGAAATGGAGATCGGCATGGGCATCCATGGCGAGCCAGGCATTGCGCGCGGCAAGCTGAAAACGGCCGACGAGATCACCGACGAGATGCTGGACAGGATCCTTGCCGAGATGGCGCCGTCGCGCGGCGACAAGGTCGCCGTGCTTGTCAACTCGCTCGGCTCGACGCCGCTGATGGAGCTCTACATCATGAACCGGCGCGTCAAGCAGAGGCTCGACAACATTGGTGTTTCAATCCATGCGACCTGGGTCGGCAATTACTGTACCTCGCTCGAAATGGCCGGCGCCTCGGTGACGCTGGAGCATCTCGACGGCGAGCTGCAGACGATGCTCGACCACCCTTGCGACTGCGCCATGTTCCGCGCCGGCTGAGGCACACCATGACAGCCATCGACACGGCCCGGCTGAAGCACATGTTCGATGCCATCGCGGTGGCGATCGAGGCCGACAAGGACCGGCTCTGCCAGCTCGACGGCGTCATCGGCGACGCCGACCACGGCATTGCCATGGCGCTCGGCTTCGGCGCGGTGCGCGATGCGCTGGAGCCGCTCGACGTTGGGGCGATCGAGCCGACAGCGCTGCTGAACACGGCGGCAAAATCGTTCCTCAATGCCGTCGGCGCGTCGTCGGGACCGCTCTATGCGACGGCGCTCATGCGCGCCGCTGCCGCCGTCAAGGGCAGGGCGGCACTGGAGGATGCGGACGTCATCGCCCTGCTCCAGGCGATGGCACAAGGCATCAAGGATCGCGGCAAGGCCGAGATCGGCGAAAAGACGATGATCGACGCCTGGCAGCCGGCGGCCGAAGCGGCAGCCGCCGCGCATGCGGCCGGCAAGTCCCTGGCTGAAAGCCTCGACGCCGCGCTTGCCGCGGCCGAGCGCGGTGCGGAAGTGACCAAGGACATGATCGCTTCCAAGGGCCGCTCCTCGCGACTCGGCGAGCGCTCGCTCGGACACATCGATCCGGGCGCGGCGTCGGCCGTCACCGTCATCGGCGCGATGAAGAACAGCCTCGGTTAGCCCTTCGCCGCATCGAGCCGATTGATTGCCTGGACGTTGCCGGCCGAAGGACCCTTCTCGTCGAACTCCGAGGCCAGCCAGGTGTCGACGATCGCCTTGGCCAGTTCCGGGCCGATGACGCGGGCGCCCATGGTGATGATCTGGGCGTTGTTGGATTTCGCGGCGCGCTCGGCCGAATAGGTGTCGTGGGTGAGTGCCGCGCGGATGCCCGGCACCTTGTTGGCCGAGATCGAAACGCCGATGCCGGTGCCGCAAAACAGGATGCCGCGATCGTTCTCGCCGTCGACGATCGTCTGCGCGAGCTTTTGCGACAGATCGGCATAGTAGCCAGCCTGGCTGAGGTCGCTGACGGTCAGGCCCGATTTGGTGGCGAGGTGTGCGGCGATGACGTCGAGCAGCGGCTTGCCGGCGCTATCGGCTCCAATGGCTATTCTCATTTTCTTGTCCTTCCTGTTCGATGGGTTCAGATCGCCGCCGAGGCGCGGCTGAGGATGTCGATGTAGCCTTCCGCCTGCCAGGCCGAGCGGCCGATGAACAGGCCGTCGACATTGGGCTGGCCGATCAGCTCGGCGGCATTTTGCGGATTGACGCTGCCGCCATAGAGCACCGGCGGCACGGAGGGCAAAAGGCCGCCGGCAACCTTCTTGATCAGCGCCTGCTGCCTGTCGGCATAGTCGGAGCTGGCCGGAATGCCCTTGTCGCCGATCGCCCAGACCGGCTCGTAGGCGAACAGGAGTTTTGCACCCTTCGCCTCGCCGTCGAGGAACTGCAGCGCGCCTTGCACCTGCGCCGTCAGTACGGCATCGGCCTTGCCGCCTTCGCGCTCGGCAAACGTCTCGCCGACGCAGATCAGCGGCACCAGCCCGTGCTTCACCGCCGCCGCCGTCTTCAGCCCGACGGCATGGTCGGTCTCGCCAAAATGCTCGCGCCGTTCGCTGTGGCCAAGCTCAACAAGATCGAGCCCGCAATCCTCGAGCATCACCGGCGAGATCTCGCCGGTCCAGGCGCCGGCATCGGCCCAATGCATGTTCTGCGCGCCGACCTTGATGCGCGTCGACGACAACGCCGCCTTGACCTCGCGCACCGCCGTGAACGGCGGAATGACGAAGGGCTGGATGCGCTCGTCGAAACCCGGCACGAAGCCGGCTAGCGCTCGCGCGAAATCGAGCGCCTCGGCGAGGGTCTTGTTCATCTTCCAGCTTGTACCGACCCAGTAAACCACGCGTACTGCTCCCTAATCCTTGTTGCCAACCACCGTCAGTGAAACGCCAGCGCCATCCAGCGCTTCGCGCAGCTGCGGTTCCAGGTCGCGACCGGTGAAGACGGTGTCGAACGCCCTGAGATCGGTCAGGAAATGCAAGGCCGTGCGGCCGAACTTGCCGTGATCGACCAGCAGGTATTTGCGCGCCGCGACAGCCATCATCGTGCGTTTGGTCTGCACCACTTCCTGGTCCTGGTGGAAAGCCGACGCGCCGTGGATGGCGGACGACGACAGGAAAGCGACGTCGGCGCGAAGCGACTTCAGCATGTCCTCGGTGAGCAGGCCGAAGAAGCCATGGAACTTCTTGCTGTACTGGCCGCCGAGCGCGATCAGCGTAATGCCGCCGACGCCGGCCAGTTCCTGGATGACGGCCAGATTGTTGGAGATCACCGTCAGCGGGCGAAGATCGGCGAGGCGACCGGCAATGCCGCCGGCCGTCGAGCCGTCGTCGATGATCACGGTCTGGCCCGGTTCGATCATCGCCACCGCGGCGGCCGCCAGGCGCTGCTTTTCCTCGGCCGCTTGCTTTTGCCGGTAGCGGAAATCGCTTTCGAACAGGCCGCTCGGCTGGATCGAGGCGCCGCCGCGCACCTTGCGCAGGAAGCCGCTTTCTTCGAGTTCGTCGAGGTCGCGATGCACGGTCATCTTCGACACACCGAAGCGCGAGGCAAGGTCGTCGACCGACGCCGTGCCGGCGTCCATCAGAAAATCCATGATGCCCTGGCGGCGGCCGTCGCTCTTCATCCCGGCGCTTTCTCGCGCAACAAGCTGCGCATTGAACCATGATCCGATATATAACGCCGGAAAAGCGCGTTTGCACCAAAATTTTTGTGATAATGTTACCTTTCTCTGGGATATCGGTGCGCTTGTGATTGCGGTCCTGTAACAAGAATTGCTTCGGACGCGCCGTCGACAGGTTGCGGTCCGGCGGAAATCCGGCCAGAAGCATCAACGGGCTGGACGACGATCGGCCAGCCAACAGACACGGTTCGAAACCAGACACGGGAGACTATTGGGTGGCTCGCATCACACTGAGACAATTGCTCGACCATGCCGCCGAACACGGCTATGGCGTGCCGGCCTTCAACATGAACAACATGGAACAGGGCCTTGCCATCATGGAGGCCGCCGAGGAGACCAAATCGCCGGTCATCCTGCAGGCGAGCCGCGGCGCGCGCGCCTATGCCAATGACGTGGTGCTGGCCAAGCTGATCGACGCGCTGGTCGAAATCCACCCCGACATCCCGGTCTGCATGCATCTCGACCACGGCAACAACGAAGCCACCTGCGTCACCGCGATCCAGTACGGCTTCACCTCGGTGATGATGGACGGCTCGCTGAAGGAGGACGGCAAGACGCCGGCCGACTATGCCTACAATTCCGGCATCACGCGCCGCGTCGTCGACATGGCGCATTGGGGCGGCGTGTCGGTGGAAGGCGAGATCGGCGTGCTCGGCTCGCTGGAGATGGGCGGCGGCGAGCAGGAAGACGGCCACGGCGTCGAAGGCGCCGTCAGCCATGACCAGCTTTTGACCGATCCCGAACAGGCGGTGGAGTTCGTCAAGGACACGCATGTCGATGCGCTGGCGGTTGCCATGGGCACCAGCCACGGCGCCTACAAATTCTCGCGCAAGCCCGACGGCGCGGTGCTGGCGATGAACGTGATCGAGGAGATCCACCGCCGCCTGCCTAACATGCATCTGGTCATGCACGGTTCGTCCTCGGTGCCGGAGGACCTGCAGGAGATCATCAACAAGTACGGCGGCCAGATGAAGCCGACCTGGGGCGTGCCGGTGGAGGAAATCCAGCGCGGCATCAAGCACGGCGTGCGCAAGATCAACATCGACACCGACAACCGCATGGCGCTGACCGGCGCGATCCGCAAGGTGCTGACCGAGAACCCCTCGGAGTTCGACCCGCGCAAATATCTGACGCCGGCCATGGCTGCCATGCGCAAGCTTTGCAAAGAGCGCTTCGAGCAGTTCGGCACCGCCGGCAATGCGCAGAAGATCAAGCCGCTGCCGGTCGCCGAAATGGCCAAGCGCTACAAGTCGGGCAGCCTCGACCCGAAGTTCGGCTGAGTTCTATCTGACCGGAATGACCGGTCCAAAGGGCGGGGGTCCAATCGGCTCCCGCCCTTTCATTTTGCCCGCGGCAACAGGTCCGCCCTGCCGGCGTCGATGAAAGGGGTCCAGTAGTCGACCGATTCACGGATCATGGCGACGACCTGGTGGTCGACCGGCTCGCGCTCGCGAAACGACAGTTCCAGGCAGATCTCGTTGTCGGTGCCGCCACCGCGCCGCACGGTCTCCAGGAATTTCTCCGGCGTGATGCGGCCGTCCTTGTTGTAGGCGGCGGTGAACGGCCAGTGGCCGCCCTTGTTCATCGACGACTGCTTGATGTGGATGATCGGCGATTGCAGTGGAAAGGCCTCGGCCCAGGCATAGGGGTCGATGTCGGCCGGATTGCTCGAGGTCACGTCGCCATGGTCGATGTCGACCATCATCTTGAGCGGAATGGCCATGCCGGCCCCCTCGATCTCCTGGTGCAGCGCCCGGCAGCTCTCGATCGTGTGGCCGAATTCGCGGCCAACCGACATCGGCTCCCAGAACAAATAGGTCAGCCCGGCTGCCTTGGCATGCTCGGCGACCTCGCGCCAGCATTCGAGCGCGATGTCGAGAAGCTTCGCGCGGCGCTCGGGATCGTCATAATCCTGGTGGGTGAAGATAGCGAACTGCGTGCCGATGCCGCTGGCACCGAGCTCCGCTGAGATGTCGGCGAAGGTCTTGAACCAGTCGACATAGTAGCGGCGCACATCGGCGTCGGGATGACCGAAATGATTAAGCCGGCCATAGGGGCCGGTCATGCCCGATGTGATGCGCACGCCGGTCCGGTCCAGCGCCGAACGGAACAGGCGCACGAACTTGGCGATCGTCGCCGGCGGCCAGCCCGGATTGACGAACTCATGCGTCAGCTGCACGTCCCTGATGCCGATGCCATAGGCGATCGCGTCGATCAGATCGTCTGGGTCGGCAAAGCGGTTGACCAGCGGATTGGTGTTGAGGGACAGCGTAAAGGCCAAATTCGAAACTCCTGTTCAGGCCTGCCGGGTATCGCGCTTGACGGCACGATCATCCAGACCGCCACCATCGAGGCCGAGCGCCGTCATTGCAGCGTGGTGGCGTTGCGCCGGTTGAGCTCCTGGCGGTATTTCTCGGCGTCCCAGTTCAGCAGCTCGGCATTCTGCTCGAGGCTCAGATAGTTGACGCGCGCCGCAGGATCGATGCGCGCCGCGACATCGGCGAGGCAGCGCGCCATCGCCTCGGCGCCGGCATTGGCGTCCCGGCGCATCAGGATGCCCTTGCCGGGAAAGAGGATGGACGCCGGCGCCGGCTGCCCGGCGGCCGTTGTCCTGGCCACCACGGCGGCTGCGTTCTCGTTCGGACCGGCGATCACCGATCCGGCGCCGAGGAAGATGACATGGTCCGGATAGAGGCTGCCGGATGCGGCGATGCGGCAACTGGCGAGATCGGTGGCGGCGGCATGCGCCTCGACCGCGACGGGAAGCCGGTAGCCGCTGCCCATGGCGAGCCTGATCAGCGCGTCGACATCGGGCGGTGGTGCCGCGCGCGTCGGGCGGGCGAGCAGGCCGGTGACGCGCCGCAGCAACAGATTTGCCTCGGCAACCGTGTCGGCGGCAACGACCAGCCCGTGATTGCCAAGCACCAGCACGTTGGTGCGAGGCTGCAGCCGCTCGGCGATCCCTTGCGCCAGCGGCAGCCCCGGCCGGCGATAGGGCACGAACGCCCAGTCGAGCCCGCGCAGGCGTTCCTCCAACAGGGCCTCGGCATTGGCCTGCACGGCGATCGCGATCGTCTCGACGCAATGGACATGGACGACGATCTTCTGCGGCAGCAAGGCATGCACCGTCGTTTCGATCGAAGGCCGCAGCCGGTGCGGGTTGAGATCCGCCGGTGTGAATTGATCGGCCTTCTCGGCTGCCGGGCTCTTGCGCGCCACCGCGTCGAGCAAGGGAGCCAGTTCCACCGGTACCATGATGTCGGTGGTGGCCGCGTTCATCAGCCAGGTGCCGGATGCCTTGATCCACAGCAGGCCGGCCTCTTTGAGCGAGGTGTTGCCGCCGGCACCCTGGACCAGCAGCGGGTCGGCGCCGACGTTGGCCGACAGCGCGCGCAGCGCCTCCAACTCGGCGGCATCGTGATCAATGTGAGAAGCCATCAGCCGACCTTCGCCAATCGGTTTTCGCACCAGTCCTCGAAGGAGGCTCTCTCAGCGGCGCTGAGATGCAGGCCGTGCTTGGTGCGCCGGTCAAGAATGTCGGCTGCCGTCAGCGCCCATTCGTGCGCGAAGAGGTAGCTCGCCTCGCGCTCGAAGAAATCCTTGCCGAAAGATCGGCCCATATCGGCGAGCGAGCCGGCGGCGCCGACCAGCGCGCGGGTGCGCGTGCCGTAGAGCCGGCCATAGTGCTTGACGAGCGAGGCCGGCATCCACGGATAGTCGCGAGCGAGGTCGCCGAGGAACTGCTCGAAGTCGGCATTGGCGATGTCGCCGCCCGGCAGATGCGCCTTCGACGTCCACGCCTTGCCCATCTTCGGGAAGAAAGGCTGGATCCGGTCCAACGCGTGCTCGGCCAGTTTGCGGAAGGTGGTGATCTTGCCGCCGAAGACGGAAAGCAGCGGCGCCTGCCCGTCCGACGCGTCGAGCTCGAAGATGTAATCGCGGGTCACTGCGCTCGGATTGTCGGCGTTGTCGTCGTAGAGCGGCCTGACGCCGGAGAACGAATAGACGACATCGCTGCGCGCAAGGCCGCGCTTGAAGTAGCGGTTGACGACTTTGATCAGGTAGTCGATCTCGCTCGCCTCCGCCGTAACGTCCTCGGGCCGCCCGTCATAGGGAATGTCGGTGGTGCCGATCAGCGCCAGATCGTTCTGGTAGGGGTTGATGAAGATGACGCGCTTGTCGTTGTTCTGGACGAGATAGGCCTGCCGCCCCTCCCAGAATTTCGGCACGACGATGTGACTGCCCTTGACCAGGCGCACATTGCGCTTGGAGTTCTGCCCGGCGACGCGGTTGACGATGTCGTTGACCCAGGGGCCGGCGGCGTTGATCAGCGCCCTCGCCCGGACTGTGGTCTTCACGCCGGTCCTGCCATCGCGCATTTCAACCGACCACAGCCCGTTCTCGCGGCGGGCAGCGGTGCAGGCGGTGCGGGTGAAAACCTTCGCGCCCCGCTCGGCGGCGTCGAGCGCGTTGATGACGACGAGGCGGGCATCGTCGACCCAGCAGTCGGAATATTCGAAGCCGCGCTTGAAGGCATCCTTGATCGGCGCGCCTTCGGGCGCGGTGCGCAGGTTGAGCGTGCGGGTGGCGGGCAGCCGCTTGCGGCCGCCAAGATGGTCGTAGAGGAACAGGCCGAGCCGCACCAGCCAGGCCGGCCTGTCGTCGGGGCTGTGCGGCAACACGAAGCGCATCGGCCAGATGATGTGCGGCGCTGATTCCAGCAGCACCTCGCGCTCGATCAGCGCCTCGCGCACCAGGCGGAACTCGTAATATTCGAGATAGCGCAAGCCGCCATGGACGAGCTTGCCCGAACGCGAGCTGGTGCCTTCGGCCAGATCGTCCTTCTCGCACAGGATGACGGACAGGCCGCGGCCGGCGGCGTCGCGCGCGATGCCGGCGCCGTTGACGCCGCCGCCGATGACGAAGAGGTCGACGATTTCGCTCTCGCCGCTCATCGCGCCAGACCTTCGCTGCAGACTGTCCGTTTCATGGCGGCGGCCTTAGCACGGATTGACCGGCGGCAGACCGGCGATGAAGCGACGCACCTCCTCGGCCGCCTGCTCGGCGGCGTAGGTGACGGTGCGCACGGAGGCGCCGGCGATATGCGGCGTCAGCGTCACGTTGGGCAATTGCAGCAGCGGCCAGTCGGCAGGCACCGGCTCGACCGCGAAGGTCTCCAGCATGGCGCTGGCGATGTGGCCGGACACCAGCGCATCGTAGAGCGCGTCATAGTCGACCAGCGGGCCGCGTGCGGTGTTGATGAAGATCACGCCGGGCTTCATCCTGGCGATGGTGTCCTTGTTGATCAGCCCACGTGTTTCCGCCGTCACCCGCGAATGCAGGGTGACCACATCGGAACGGGCGAGAAGATCGTCCAGCGCGACCAGCTCGACGCCGGCATTGCGGTCGTCCGCGCTCAGCTGCACATAGGGATCGGAAACCAGGATGCGGCAGCCAAAGGCGCGCAGCAGGCGCACTACCTTCGTGCCGATATTGCCGTAGCCGATGACGCCGACGGTCATTTCGCTGAGCTCGCGGCCGGTGCGGTCGGCGCGGTAGAGATCGCCGCGCCATTCGCCCTTGCGGAGCGCCTCGTGGCCGACGCGGATCAGCCTTGTCTCGGCAAGGATGGCGCCGATGGTGAATTCGGCCACCGCGCTGGCATTGCGTCCCGGCACGTTGACGACGGTGATGCCATGCGTTTTCGCAGCCGCCATGTCGATGTTGATCGGTCCGCCACGCGACACCGCGACCAGCTTGAGCCCAGGTAAGCGCCGCATCATGGCGTCGGAGAGCGGCGACAGCTGGGTGACGAAGATCTCGGCGTCGCCGATGAAATCGACCACCTCGTCCGGATCGCCGAAATACTCCTTGACCTTGTCGAGGCCGAGCGCCGGATTGCCGAACTCCATCGGCTCGTCGGGCCAGGCCATTTCGAGCGTGCGGATGTCGAGGCTGTTGCCGCAGGCCTTCTCGATCTCCGCCCGGAACACGTCCGGAAGCATGAAACGGTCGCCGATGATCGCTATTTTCTTCTGCATGCTCGACTTCTCAACGTGCTCTCGACGCGGCCATCGACCGCCAGACCGGACGCAGCGCCTCATGCGCCAATGTGTAGGACGGAGCCATCGCCTCGTAGATGGCGGCAAGTTTTTGGTCGCTCGGCTCGGCCGCACCGAGCAAGGGCGTGACCCATTCGGCGATGCAATCGTCCATCGAAGCGTATTGGCCGACGCACACCGCCGCGATCATCGCGGCACCCGCCGCACCCGCTTCTTCGCGCTCGCTGGTGCGGATGCCGGCGCCGACCGTGGCACCCAGGATTTTTCGCAAGGCCGGGCTGCGGGCAGCGCCGCCGGTGAGGCGGATTTCCTTGGGCAGCGGACCCATTGCGGCGTAGCAATCGCGCGCCGCGAAGGCCAGTCCTTCGAAGACGGCGCGCACCATGTCGGCATAACCGTGGCGCGAGGAAATGCCGACGAAGCCGGCCCTGGCATTGGCATCGACGAACGGGCCCCGCTCGCCGGCCTCCGACACATAGGGCTGGTAGATCAGCGACGCCGGCTGCGACGATGCTATCCACTGGTCGACAAGCGCGATCATTTCGCCGTTCGAGCGCGAAATCCCTTGCGAGGCGAGGATGCCGGAAGCAAGGCCGAGCACCCAGTCGATGTTGAGCGTCGCCGCCATGTTCGACTGGAGTTGCGCGAACACGCCAGGCGCCGGCATCGCCATCGTATAGCCGGTGGCAGCGTCGTTCAGCTGAACCTCGTCGGGCGTCTCGGCAAGCCGCATATGCATGCCGGTCGAGCCGATGATGGTGCAGCCCGGTTTGCGCTGCCGGTCGAACAGGCCGGCGCCGAGCGCGGTGCAGACGACGTCGACATAGGCGAGCACGACCGGCGTGCCGGCGAGCAGGCCGGTGACATCGGCGGCCGCCTTGGACAGGGCAGCGCTTTGCCTGGTGCCATCGACGATGTCAGGCAGGAGATGCCGGAGATCGCCGACGCCGAGCACATCGAGCACATCGTCGGAGTAGTCGCGGGTGCGGAAGTCGCCGAAGGTGAAGGTCCCTTCCGACGGATCGGTCGCCCGCTCGCCAGTCAGCCGGAAATAGAGCCAGTCCTTGCAGTGGAACGCCGTCGCGGCGCTCGTGAGCATGCCCGGCATGTTGCGCTTGATGAACGCGAACTGCGATCCCTGCTGGCAGGCGGCAAGACCGCTGCCGGTCTTTTCGAAGCGCAGCCGGTCCTCGGGCCGGGCGCGGATCTCCTCGACCACGGAGGCGGCGCGCGCGTCGAGCCACAGCCAGCCCTTGGCGACCGGCTCGCCGTCGGCATCGATCAGCCAGGTACCGTCGCCCTGCCCGGTCACCGCGATGGCGATGACGCGGCTGGCGAGATCAGGCACTTTGTCGGCAAGCTGGCGCAACGTGGTCGCCGTATCGGCCCAGGTGCGCGCCAGATCCTGCTCGGCGCCGCCGCCGGGCAGTGTCTCGTATTTGTTCGGCAGCGCCGCGGCTGCGATCTGCCGGCCCGCCGTTTCGAAGGCGACGGACTTGATGACAGACGTGCCGGCGTCGATGCCGATCAGCACATCCCGCATCAGGCAAGCTCCATCCCGTGCGAAATAGCATTGCCGCTCGCCTGGTCGAAGACATGCAGGTTCTTCGGGTCGATGCTGACATTGATCGGCGCGCCCAACTCCAGGCGGGTCCGGTCATGCTCGACCAGCACCAACGAGCCGCCGGCGAAATCGGCGGCGATATGCGTCTGGTCGCCGAGCCACTGGTTGGCAGAAACGGTGGCCGGCACACCGTCCTTGGAGCGGCGCACCGCATAGGGCCTGACGCCGATCACCACGCGCTCGCGGTTGAGGAGCTGGTCGCGGACCGGGGCGCTGAAGGCGTCCTTGTCGTAGTCGAGCGAGAGCCCATCGGGCAGCTTGAGACTGATCTTGCCGGCGGCATTGCCGACATAGGCCTCGAAGACGTTCATCGGCGGTTCGCCGACGAAGGTGCCGGTGAACAAATTGGCCGGCCGCCGCTTGATCATGTCGGGCGTATCGAACTGCTGCAGCACGCCGCCCTCCATCACCGCGATGCGGTCGGCCAGCGCATTGGCCTCGGTCTGGTCGTGCGTGACCAGGATCGCGGTCAGGCCGCGTTCCTTGATGAAATGCTTGATGCGGCCGCGCAGAACGGCGCGCAGCTGCGGTTCGAGCTGGCCCATCGGCTCGTCGAGCAGATGCAGGTCGGCATTGCGGATCAGCGCCCGGCCAAGGCTGGCGCGCTGCTGCTGGCCGCCGGAGATGGAGCTCGGATAGCGCTCGAGGATGTCCTCGATCTCGAGCAGCTTGGCGATGCTGGCGACCTTGGCGTCGACCTCGCTCTTCGGCAGCCGGGCCGCCTTCAGGGCGAAAGCCATGTTTTCGCGTACGGTGAGCGGCGGATAAAGCGAGTATCCCTCGAAGGCCATCGCCACATTGCGCTTGACCGGCGCCAGCGTGTGCACCTTGCGGCCGCCGACCGAGATCGCGCCGCGCGAAACCTCCTCGAAGCCGGCGATCATGCGCAGTGTCGAGGTCTTGCCGCAGCCGGACGAGCCGAGCAGCGCCACGATCTCGCCCTTGGCGATCTCCATTGTCAGGTTCTTGACCGCGTGCACGCCACGGTCGATCGGACCGTAGAACTTGTCGACGCCGGAAATGGTGATTGCCCTGGCGCTCATGCCGCTTCTCCGCTGCGCAAATTGACGACCTTGTTCGCGCCGATGCGCTCGCCGCTCGCATGATCGAACAGAAGCGCGCTTTTGCTGTCGACGGCAATGTGGGCCTTGCCTTCGGCCTGGCCCGGGGCTCCGGCCGGGCGCGAGACCAGGATTTCGCGGCCGCGCACGGTGCGCACCAGCGTGACGATCTTTTCGTTGAGCGGCGTCTCGGCCTCCACCGTCACGGGAAAAGCGCCGGGTGTGGCCTCATTGACGAAGCTCAGCGCTTCGGGCCGCAGACCGATGACGCAGTCGCGCCCGACCGCTGCCTCAAAGGCGCCGGCGAGATGGACCTGGACATTCGACAGGCCGACATAGATGCCCTTGGCGTCGCGCGCCGGCTTGACGTCGAGCAGGTTGATGGTCGGGTCGCCGAATAGCCTGGCGATCTCTATATTAGCCGGCTCACGATAGATCTGCTCGGGCGTGCCGAGCTGCCGGATGACGCCTTGCGAAATCACGGCGATGCGATTGCCGAGCGCCATCGCCTCCTTGTAGTCCTGGGTGACGTAGATGACGGTCGCGCCACGATCGTGCAGAAGCCTCGGCAGCTCGAGCCGCATCTCGAAACGCAATTTGGCGTCGACGTTGCGCAAGGGATCGTCAAGCAGCAGCAGCGGCGGCGAGCCGACCAAAGCGCGGGCAAGCGCCGTGCGCTGCTTCTGGCCGTTGGACAGGGCACGCGGCTTGTGGCTCAGCACATGGTCGATCTTGAGCAGCTTTGCGACGCTTTCGACGCCGGCCTTGATCACGCCTTTCGAGGAGTGCCTGGCTTCGAGCGGCGACGCGATGTTGTCGAAGGCGGTCATGTGGGGGAACAGCGCGAAATTCTGGAACGCCATGCCGACGCCGCGGAACTCGGCATCGACGTCCGTCATGTCCTCGCCGCCGATCAGGATCTTACCCTCGTCGGGATCGATGACGCCGGCGACCAGCCGCAGCAGCACCGTCTTGCCGGCGCCGGACGGACCGAACAGGACCAGCGTCTCGCCATCGGCGACGGTCAACGACAGATCGTCCAGCACGGTCTGGCTCTTGTAGCGCTTGACGACATTTTTCAGTTCGAGGCTTGCCATCGGACCTATCCTTTCACGGCGCCGAGCGACAGGCCTTCGACGAGGTAGCGCTGCGCGTAGAGGGCAAGCGCCAGCGTCGGCGTGATCGACAGCACGATCGCGGCCGAGATCTGGCCATACTGGATGCCCGACGAGGTGATGAAGGCCAGCGCGCCGACGGTCACCGGCTGCTTGTCGGCCGAAGCCAGCACCAGGGCGAAGACGAAATTGTTCCAGGCGAAGATGAAGGCGAGCAGGCCGGCGGCCGCGATGCCGGGGCCGGCGAGTGGCAGCGCGATCTTGCGGAAGGTGGCGAACCAGGAATGGCCCCCGATGCGATAGGCGTATTCGATGTCGGCCGGAATGTCCTCGAAATAGCCGCGCACGATCCACAGGATCAGCGGCAGGCAGATCAGCTGGTAGACCCAGATCAGGCCGAAATAGGTGTTGGCCAGCCCGAGCTTCTGGAAATAGAGGGTCAGCGGCAGGAGCACCAGCAGCGCCGGCGCGAAGCGGAAGGACAGCAGCGTGAAGGCGATATCCTCAGAGCCGCGGAACTTGTGGCGGGCAAAGGCGTAGGCGGCGGGAACGCCGAGCAGCAGCGCGACGGCAACCGAGGTGACCGACAGGAACACCGAGTTCCACAGGTTGCGCATGAAGGCGATGTCGAGCGTGCCGGCCGCAGTCATCAGCTTGCCGGTGATCAAAGCGGTGTAGTTGGCCAGCGTCGGCTCGAAGACCAGCTGTGGCGGAATGCGCAGGATGGTCTCGTTGGTCTGGAACGACATCATGAAGATCCAGACGATCGGGAACATGAAGAAGATGACGACCAGCGTCAGCGCTATGCCACGCAGGATGCGTTCGAGAAGCGAGGTGTGTTCCATCCCGGCCTCCTATGCCTGGCCGCGGGCGCGTTCGCGCAGTCGCAGCCAGTTCTTGATGAAGATGTTCGACAGGAAATAGGTGATCGCCCACAGGATGATCATCAGCGCCGCCGAGCGGCCGACGTTGGTCGACTGGAAGAAGTTGAGATAGGCCTCGACCTGGAAGACGGTCAGCGTGTCGCCGGGACCACCCTGGGTCATCGCGTAGATGATGTCGAACTGCTGGATGGAATCGAGCAGTCGGAACAAGGTCGCGGTCAGGATATAGGGCATCAGCATCGGCAGCGTGATGCGGAAGAAGACGAAGCTCCTCGGCACACCGTCAAGGGCGGCCGCCTCGAAGGGCTGCGTCGGCAAGCTGCGCAGGCCGGCAAGCAAAAGGATCATGATGAAGGGTGTGTAGACCCAGATGTCGACAAGGACGACGGTCAAAAGCGCCGTCGACGGCGACGAGGCCCAGCGGAAATCATGCAGGCCGATGAGGCTGGCGAGATAGCTCAGCACGCCGAAGCCCGGATTGGTCATGAGCTTCCACATCAGTGCGGCCAGCGCCGGTGCCGTCATCAGCGGCATCAAAAGCATGATCGAAATGAAATTGTTGAGCGTCGAGCGCTTCTGCAGCAGCATGGCGATGGCGAGGCCGAGGAGCAGTTCGAGCACGACGGTGATGCCGGCATAGAGCAGCGACACCTGCAGCGTGTTCCAGAACTTCGGGTCGGTGAAGAAGGAGATGTAGTTGTCGCCCCAGTTGAACTGCCGTGCCCAGGGCTGGCTCAGGCGGTAGCGCTGGAAGGAATAGACCACAGAGGTCAGGAACGGGATCAGGATGCCGATGCAGACCAGCAGGGCCGGCAGGCTGAGGAGGTAGGGCAGAACCCGCTTGCTGATCCTGAAGCCGGAGGGTCTGGCCCTCTGCACTGTCGCCGCAGTCATCTGCTGCTCCATCATTCCTGTTGCTTCGCCCTGCCGGGCCGCCCAGGGAGCCAGGCGGCCGGTCGGGCGAATTGGCGACGCCACCCGGCGCCGCATCGCGAACATGTAACCGACGGTCGAGGCTGGCCCGCCTCGGGCGGGCCAGCCTTCGTCCGATCCTAGCCGAGACCAGCTTCCTTGAGCTGACCATTGATGCTCTCGGCCAGCTTGTCGAGGCCTTCGTCGATCGGCACTTCCTTGGCCACCATCTTCTGCAGCGTCGCCGCCCATTCGGTGGTGAGGTCGAAGAAGAGCGGCTGCGCCGTGAACTTGATGCTGGCGCCCGGTGCGGAAGCGTCGAACATCTCGACATAGCCAGGATAGCTCTTGTTCAGCTTCTCGCGGAACACATCGTCCTTCCAGACCGACTGGCGGACCGGATTGACGAAGTCCATCTTGGTGGCGCCGAACAGCGCATGCTCGGGTCCGGAGGCCCACTGCATGAAGTACCAGGTGGCATCCTTGTCCTTGGAGAAGTTGGACATCGACAGCGACCAGATCCAGATGTTCGGGGTCGGCGCCTTGGCGGCCGGATTGGCCTTGAAGCCGGCGAAGGCGAGCTTGCCTGCCATCTTGTTGTCGCCGCCATTCATGAAGTAGCCAAGGATATCGGCGTCGAAGATCATCGCCGAGGCGCCGGCGCCGAGATCGGTGCCGACCTGGTACCAGGTGTAGGTCGACCAGTCCTTCGGACCGCTCTCCTGGATCATCTGCACCCACTGCTTGTGGAAGGCCTTGGATTCGGCGGTGTTCATGGCGGCCGACAGCTTGCCGTCGGCCGACACGTTCAGGTCCTTCTGGTCGAAATTGGCGTAGGCCGACAGGAAGCCGGGATGGATCGTCGCCCAGGAGCGCGAGCCGCGCACGCCGATGCCGTAGACGCCGCCACCGACATCCTTGGTGAGCTTGGCCGCCGCGGCCACCAGCTCGTCCATGTTGCCGGGCACCTTGACGCCGGCCTTCTCGAACATGCCATGATTGTAAGTGATGTTGTTCTGCTCGAAGCCCCACGGAATGCACCATTGCTTCGCGTCTTCCGAACCCAGTTCGCCGCCCGGCTTGCCGTTCCAGGCGCAGGAATTCCTGACGCCGGGCAGGAAGTCGTCCCAGGCATAGTTCGGATTGGTCTTGGCCGGATCCTTGATCCATTCGTTGAGGTCGGTGATCCAGCCGGCTGGGCCGTAGGTCCAGGTCATGTAGGCGCCGGTCATGAAGGCATCATATTCCGGCGAACTTGCCGAAAGGGCTGCGGTGACCTTGTCGAAATAGACGTCTTCCGGGAACACGTCATAGACGACGTTCATGCCGGTCAGCTGCTTGAAGTTCTCGAGGTTGGCGATCATCGCATCGGCATAGGGATGCTTGTTGAGCAAGAGCTTGATGGTCTTGCCCTTGTGCGCCTGCCAGTCGAAATCTGCGGCGAGCGCACGGGTCTGTCCGAAGTTGAGCAGCGTGCCGGCCGTTCCGGCGGCAAGGCCAAGTGCTCCGAGGCCCCTGATCAGGCCGCGGCGATCGACTTGTCCGCGCATGAACGCGTCGATCAGGTCGTTCTCTTTCTCGTACATTTTCTCTTCTCCTCCACAGGGTAGTTTCAACCAAAAAGCTTTGCCGGCTACCCGACCGGCGTCTGTTCCACGAGCGATCGCGCCGTCCGCTCGTCGGTTATCAGGCCCCTGAGATAGCGGCCCTCCAGCACTGACTTGATGGCACGAACCTTCACCTTGCCGCCGGCGACGGCGACAATCCTGCGATTGGCGATGTCCTCGCGCGCCAGCGCCAACGCCCGGCTGGACACCGTCGTCGCCACCGGCTTTCCGGCCGCGTCGAAGAAATGGCCGAGCAACTCGCCGACGGCGCCGTTGCCGCGGGTCTCCTCCATCTCGCCCTTCTCGATCATGCCGGTGGCAACCAGCGAAGCCTCGCGCTCGGCGGTACCGATGCCGGCGATCAAAAGGTCGGCCGACCGCGCCAAATCGAAGACCTCGCTGATGCCCTTCTGGCCGAGCAGCACCGTGCGGTCCTCGGCGGTGTTAGCGAACATCGGCACCGGCATGACATAGGCTTCGGCACCGGTGCGTTCAGCCAGCCGATGGATGACGTCATGCGGGTTGGCCGAGAATTTGCGCGTCAGGCCGCCAAGCAGCGAGACGAAGCGGACCCCGTCGGCCGATATGCGCGGCAGGTATTCGACGCAGGCGGCGAGCGTGCGGCCGTGGCCGACGCCGATCAGCGTGCCCTCGCCGCGTTCGATCTCGCGTTTGAGGAACTGCGCGCCGGCAATGCCCAGCGCCTTCAGCGGCAGGTCTTCGGAATCGAAGTTCGGCACCACCTCGCAATAGTGGAGGCCGTAGCGGCCGGAGAGCTGGTCTTCCAACGCGACGCATTCGGAGACTTCGCCGTCGATATAGACTTTGACCAGCCCTTCCTGGTTGGCCTTGGTGATCAGGCGGTGCGCCTTGAGGCTGGTCAGGCCGAGGCGCTTGGCAACCTCGGACTGGGTCAGGCCGCCGGCATAGTGGAGCCAGGCGGCGCGGGTCGCCATGCTGGTCTCATCGTCGCGCAGCAGGCCGTTGCCGAACCCAACCATTTCCACCCTTTGATATTTTTATCAGTTGCTGCAAAATTTTTCACAAGGTTTTGCCGGAGTCAAGCGCCGCCTGTTCAAATCGTGCAACGGAGTGGCGGCGGCGAAGGGGAACCATCACTGCCCCAGCGATGTTGAGGGACGGTGGGGACGCGAATGTATGCGAGGACGCGGCGCGCCCAGGCCGCCAAGGTGGGACGATGTTCGAGCCGTTTTGCTGCGAGATGCCGCTTCATCCGACCTGGCCCGACCTCGCCGCGCGGCTTCTGCTCACGCTGCTGGCAGGCGTCCTCATCGGCTTGAACAGGGAGTCGCGCGGCCGCACCGCCGGGCTTCGAACGACTATCCTGGTTGGCCTTGCGGCTGCCATCGCCATGATCCAGGCCAACATCCTGCTCGACATGGCGGGCAAGGAGCCGGACACTTTCGGCCGCATGGACGTGCTGCGATTTCCGCTCGGCGTGCTGACCGGCGTCGGCTTCATCGGCGGCGGCGCCATCCTTCGGCGCGGCGAGCTCGTGACCGGGGTCACCACCGCCGCCACGATGTGGATCATGACGATGATCGGACTGGCGTTTGGCGGTGGCCAGTTCGGCCTGGCGGGGATTGCGACGCTGCTCACCCTGGTGACGCTCCAGGCCTTGAGATGGGTCGATCTCCGGATCCCGCGCGACCATCATGCGATCCTTTCGGTGTCCTGGGCAAAAGGATTGCCGCCCGACCTTCAGGAGATGGTGCGGCCGCTCGGCTACGCGGCGCGCTTTGTCGGCATGGAGCATGACGCCGGTCGCGACCGCTTCGTGTTTTCCTTCAACCTCGAATGGAAACAGCCCGATGCGATCGAACCTTCGACGGACGTGCTGGCGGTGGTCGGCCAGCACTGCGAGGTCGAGCGCTTTGAACTGGTCGGCGAGAAGACGTCCTGACCGGTGCCGGGACCACCGACGAAGCTCAGTCGCCTGGCTTCGGTGCTTCGGTCTCGGCGCGAACGACCTTGATGTCGGCCCCCGCCGCCCAGGCGCCGATATCCTCCCGCCGCAGGGCCGCCGCCATCATGTCCGGAAACAGGTCCGGCGTGCAGGCAAAAACCGGTATGCCAAGTCCGGCGACCGAACCGGCCATGGCGGGGTCATAGCCGGGCCGGCCCTGATCGGTGAGCGCCAGAAGCACGACAACATTGACGCCGGACCGGACCAGCGCTGCCAGCCCGCGCAACAATTCCTGGCCGTTGCCGCCTTCGTAGAGGTCGGTGATCAGCACGAAATGGGACTTGGTCGGCCGCTCGATGCGCTCGGCGCAATAGGCGACCGCCTGGTTGATGTCGGTACCGCCGCCAAGCTGGACGCCGAACAGCACTTCGACGGGATCGTTGAGGTCCTCGGTGAGATCGACAATCGCGGTGTCGAAGCAGACAAGTTTGGTGCGCACGACCGGCAGCGAGGCCATCACCGCGGCGAAGATCGAAGCGTAGATCACCGAGCTCGCCATCGAACCGGACTGGTCGACACACAGCACGACCTCGTCGAGGTCGACCAGCCGGCGTTGCTTGCGCATGAAGCCAACCAGCTTTTCCGGCACGATGGTCTTGTGCTCATGCTGGTAGTGGCGAAGGTTTGCCGAGATGGTGCGCGGCCAGTCGATATCGCGTTGGCGCGGGCGGTTGGTGCGTCTCGACCGGTCGAGCGCGCCGCGTATCGCTTCAGCGGTTTTCTGTTCGAGCCGCTGCATCAGCTTGGCGACGATGTCGGCGATGATGGTGCGGGCGATGTCCTTGGTCTTGGACGGCATCACCGAGCGAAGCGAAATCAGGTCGGCAACCAGATTGACGTCCGCCTCGATCGCCTTGAGGAATTCCGGCTCCATCAGCATCTGCTTCAGGTTCAGCCGTTCGAACGCGTCCTTCTGGACGATCTGCACGACCTGCGCCGGAAAGAAGGAGCGGATGTCGCCCATCCATTGCGCCACGCGCGGCGCCGACCGGCCGAGACCGCCACGCCGCTTGCGCGGATCGGCGGCAGCATCGCCGGCGCTATCGCCATAGAGGGCGTCGAGCGCGGCCGAAAGCCGCTTGTCGTCTTCGGAAAGCGCTGGCGATGTTTCGTCGGCGGCGCCGATCGCCAGGCGCCAGCGACGCTCCCTCTCGCCGTCCGGCGTGAGTGCACCTGGCTCGTTCATTTCGGCCTCGTCATCCATTGCCACCCCCCATGAGCAATGGTCCGAGCCGTTCCAGATGCCGGCGCCAGGCCTCGCCACCATCCGGCGCCGGCGTCAGGCCAGCCGGCAGGCGCGCGGCGCGGCCGAGAACCGCCTCGATCAGCCGCCGGCGCTCCATGCTGTCCAGATTGGAAAAGACGCGGCGCAGCAATGGCAGATGCGCGACGAAAGCCTCTTCGTCGAGCGATTTCAGCCACGCATCGACCGCGCCGCGCAGACCCTCGTCATAGATCAGCCGTTGACCGGCGGTGCTGAAGAAGCCCTCGAAGAACCCCGCCGCTTCAATGACCGGCGTTCCGGGAGACAGGCGTCGCCCGAGCAATCCGGCGGCGGCTTCGGCGGATAGCTGGCCGGCTTCGTAAAGCAAGTGCGCGGCGCATCCGGCCAGCAGCGCCGTGGATCGCGGCCCATCGAGCACGGCGGCCAGCCCGTCGCGCCATCCGTTCAGCACATCGTCCCCGGGTTCGATCAGCCTGATGGCTTCGTCGGCCTTGCGCAGAGCGCCGACCAGTGAAGCGGCAGCCTGCTGATCGAGATCGCGCACGGCATAGGGCAGCGCGATCGCCGCTTCGACGATCAGCCGCTCCATGAGGCCGGACAGGCGGTGCGTCTCCGTCTTGCGCGCCTCGCCATAGCGGATGATGTCGGCAAGCGGCGGCACCGACGCCAGGATTTCCAGGCATTCGCTGCTGTGCGCCGCGCGTGCCTCCAGCGCAACAAGGCCGGCGCTCGAGGCTTCCGACAGGTCGGCCGTGATCGCGCTCTGGACCAGGGCGGCAAGCGTGTCGAGGGTTGCCGCGGCGCCGATCATCTGGATCAGCCGGCCATTGGCGGCCTTTTCGATGGTCGGGCCGTAGACAAGGTTCTCGACCAGCCGAACGGCATATTCCGGCTCCCAGGCCAGCGTCCAGCGCTCGCGGAAGGTGCCGCGACTGCGCCCGGCGTCGGTCAATCTGCCCCAATGCACACCAAGCACGTTCAGGCGGTGCAGCAATGTCGAACGGAAAAGCCCGCTTTCGCTGCGCAGATCGACCGACAGTTCGCGCTCAAGCGCCTCGGGCTTCAGCCGCGCCGCCTTCTGGTTGCGCTGCAGATCCTCGATCAAGGGCGCCAGCGGCGTGTCGGGTGGAATTTCGCCAACGTCCGCACCCAGGAGCAGCTCAGCCTCGACCAGCGCCCACAGCAGCGCTTCGCCGTTGAACAGGGCGGCGACGGCAGCGTCGCGCAATTCCTCGAAACCGGGTTTCGGCCGCTCGCGAATGGCGGCGAGCGTACGGGCAAGCCGCTCCGCTTC
Organism: Mesorhizobium sp. IMUNJ 23033; assembly: GCF_044778005.1. Classification (NCBI taxonomy): domain Bacteria; kingdom Pseudomonadati; phylum Pseudomonadota; class Alphaproteobacteria; order Hyphomicrobiales; family Phyllobacteriaceae; genus Mesorhizobium; species Mesorhizobium sp. IMUNJ 23033. Next base: position 40,575 of record NZ_JBJACT010000013.1, on the reverse strand, counting down.
GATCAGAGAAGCGGTCGAGATCAGATGACCCTTCTCGCGCAGCACCGCCGCAATCATCGCCAGCCACAGGGTTGCCCCGTCATGCCGGCCGCGCGTGCGCCAAAGATGCTTGCACCAGCCTGGCGCCACGACGCCCGCGCCATAGCCAAGGCCCGACGCCAGGCGCGGCCCCGTCCACGGCGCCCAGGTCATCGTGCTTTTGCGCCGGGCGATGCCCTTGAGCAGCGCCTGATCGGCTTTCTGGACGTGCGCTGCCTGGAGCGCCGGCACGTGCCATGCGCCGCAGACCACCGCTATCGGTCCCTCGAACTCCTTTCGCGCCGCGGCGATTTCGAGCCGCATATGCGCTTCGCGCCTGGCTTCGAACTTTGCGATCGACCCTTCACCTTCGCGCAGCGTCGCCATGGCGTCCGCGATGGCCGCGAAAATGGGGCCCGGCTCAGGGTTCTGTTCGACGATATCCGACCACCAGCTTTCGCCATCCTCGTAGCCGGCGGCATGCGCCAGAGTGCCGATCGGATCACGGCGATGCGGGTCCTCGTCATCGCCGGCTTCGCTGGCTTCGGCGGCGTCGGTGTTTTCCGCGGCATCGATCGCCTCGGCGGGCGACCGCGCCGACGACGGCAGATCGATGAAGCGCAACGTCGCCTTGTTGCCGACCGCCCAGAGGACCGCCTGATATTCGGGAGAGAACTCGGCAAACGGCCAGAAGCTGGTCGAGGCCGGGTCGTCCTCCGGGTAGCAGAGCAATGCCACCGGCGGCTGCATTTCCGGGCGGGCCAGCAGCGGCAACAACGCCGAAGCGTCACTCGGCCCTTCGATCAGGACGGCGACCGGCCGCAATTCCTGCAGCGCCTGTACCAGGCTGTCGGCGGAGCCGGGCCCGTGATGGCGTATGCCGAAATAGGCGATACCGCTGTGCCGCATCGGTATCAGATCGCCGCGTTCAGCGCCGCATAGTAGCCGGAATAGTCGGGCCGCTTCTTGAGCACCGTTTCCAGATATTCTTCCAGCACCACCTTGTCCTGCACCGGATCCTTGACGATCGCACCGACAAGGCTGGCGGCGAGACCTTCGGCGCCAAGCTTGCCGCCGTCGAACCAGGCCGCCTGACTGAGACCGCCAACCATGGTGGCGATGGCCTCTGCCGTCGATAGCGAGCCCGACGGTGTCTTCAGCGTCACCTTGCCGTCGGCGGTCGAGCCTGAGCGCAATTCGCGGAAGATGGTCAGCACGCGGGCGATCTCTTCGGCGACATTCTTCGGCACCGGCAGGTCGAGGCCGCCAGCCATCTCACCGACGCGCTTGGAGACGATCGAGACCTCTTCCGCCATGTCTTCGGGCAGCGGCAGCACCACGACATTGAAGCGCCGCTTGAGCGCCGAGGACAGCTCGTTGACGCCCTTGTCGCGGTTGTTTGCCGTGGCGATGATGTTGAAGCCGCGCTGGGCGTAGATCGAGGTGTTCAGCTCCGGGATCGGCATCATCTTTTCGGACAGCACGGTGATCAGCGTGTCCTGCACGTCCGAGCCCATGCGCGTCAGCTCTTCAAGCCGGCACAGCTTGCCGTCCTGCATGGCGCGATAGAGCGGCGTCGGCACCAGCGCTTCCTGGCTCGGGCCTTTCGCCAGAAGCTGGGCATAGTTCCAGCCATAGCGGATCTGGTTCTCGTCGGTTCCGGCCGTGCACTGCACGATCAGCGTCGAGTCGCCCATGATTGCCGCGGCGAGATGTTCCGAGACCCAGGATTTGGCGGTGCCCGGAACGCCGAGCAAAAGCAGCGCACGGTCGGTGGCCAAAGTCGCCACCGCGGTTTCCATCAGCCGGCGGCGGCCGACATATTTCGGCGTTATCATGGTGCCGTCGCTGGCCTTGCCGCCCAGCAGATAGGTCAGGACGGCCTTTGGTGAGAGGCTCCAGCCGGCGGGCTTTTGCTTGTCGTCGCCGCGCGCCAGCGCTTGCAATTCGCTGGCATAGGCCTGCTCGACCGGGAGACGGATGGCTGCGTTCATGGGTTCTTCTCCGGATTGATCATGTGTTGGTTCCCGCCAAGGCTGCGTTGAGGCGCAGGAAAGCGAGCGAAGTGGCCGCCGGCGGCATGCCGGCCGCGACGACGTCGCCAATCAGTTTTTCCGCCGTTGCCGCGGTGGCAAGGAAACCTATCGTTTCCAGTACTTGGTCTACACTTCGCTTCACGGGTTCGTTGTTTCCCGCAACCGTGGAACGTAGTGCCGACAGCGTCTTGCCGTTTGTCAGGTCACCCCATTCCAGCCAGCTTGCTTCAATGCCTTCGACCAGGTTGAGCGCATCAAGATTTTGCGCGTCCTTCAGGATTTGCCTGATCAGGCTACGCTTCCTGCTGCTGTCCAAACGCAACATGAGATGGAGGACGAGAAGGGCCGACTTGCCGCCTTCGGCGACAAGTGTATCCGCCAAAAGCGCCACCGCGGCATCGCCGCCGGACACCGCGACCATTCGAACGAGAGAGAGATCAGCATTGTCGTCGACGCCGAATTGCCATGCCCCGATGAAATCGCACTCTGTTTTGCCGAAGCTCGCGGCAAGATCGACCAGGTAGCAGGTTGCAAACAGGTCGACGCGACGACTTTCCTGCGCAGGCGATTTGAGTTTTACCGGTGCGTAAGTGGTTCGGCGGCGTATGAAGCCGGATTTCCCTTCTGCGATGAAGACGGCGAGTTCCGCCGTTCGATCTTCCGGCCCGCTATCGCCTGGCTGGCCTTGCTGCCCTAACCTTGCCAGCAGTCGGCCAGCCATTTCGCGCACCTTGCCGGAGCGATCGGCGGAGAGGCTCTTCAGGAACGGCAAGTCATCGTCGCCCAAGCCGAAGCGCATGAGCTCGATGAGCGCGAGCCTGACCTCCGCCGGCTCACTCGATCCCTTGGTCTCGATGAGCATCCTGGCCGTGGCCGGTTCGATGCGGCGCATGTCGGCCAGCGCGATGCGGCGCGCTGCGGGATAGAAGTCATCCCAGTTTTCCGCCGTCAGTTTCTCGCGCGGGGCATGCGTCTGCCCTTCGACGCCGGCCTGCCAGTCGATCCACGGGGCGTAGACGTCCGGGCTGTTCTGGTCCGACACGGCAGGCATCCAGTCCATTGGATGGAGCACGAAGCCGCGGCTGGCGACCAGCGTCACCACACGCACCTTGCGCCTCGCATCGGCAGCCTGTTTCAGCGCGGCCCTCAACAGCGGCCGCAACCGCTCCGGCAGCATGGGCAAGGCAAGCACAGGCAGCGCCGGACGACGCTTCAGAACCTTCGGCGCCGCAGGCCGCAAGCCGATGTCGAGCGCCTGCGCGGCGATCGCCAGAAGCCGGCGCTCCCGTTCGTCGGGGCCTGCGGTGCCGGCGATCTCCTTCCACGCGGCTGGAGCGAGGTCGAATGTCGGTCCGCCGGTGATCCAGCAGTCGCGCATTGCCGCCAGGCCTGTCTGCTCGAGCTCGTTCACGACAGATCGAGCCTCCCGAACCTGCTCTGCGCCGCCAGAAGGTCAAGCCGGGCGCCGTTCCACAGCGCCGCGGCGGCGCCAAGGTCGATGCCGAGCAAGGTTTGATCGACAGCACCGGCGATCGGCAAGGCGATCCCATGCGGATCATCGGCTGCCTGCCACCAGGCGGTGCCGCGGTCGTCGAGCGAGATCGCGCCGGGAGGCAGGATGAGAGGACTGTCGGTAAGCCATGGCGCGCCATCCTGCTGGGATGCGCGCGCCGCGAGCGGTTCTTTCAACGCGCCGAAATCAGGCCACGCCTCCCCGGAAGAGACGTCACCGATGCGCTCCGCCACCAGCGCGCGCAGTGGTGCGCGCGATGGATAAAACACCAGCCGGGCGTTGAAGCGGTCGCCCGGCGCGAAGGCGTTCGATCTGCGTCCCGCCGATGCGGGAAAATAGTCGAGCAGCAGGGCAAATTGCGGCGCAGCACTCTTCAAATCGAGCAGCCAGGTCGAATGGCTGACGAGACCGTCGCGGCGGGTTTCGATCTTCTCGCCGAGAACTTCCCAGTGGCTTTCCACCTGCCGGGCGTCCGGGTTGGCCAGAATCTGTTCACGGGTTTCGGATGTCGATACGAGCCGCTTCAATTCAGGGTCGTCAGGCTCCGATCGCCAGGCCTTGGCCAGCAGCACCAGCTTGCCGAGCTCGCGGATCGCCGCGTCCGGTCTTTCCTCGCTGCGCAGCGCCATCAGCCGCGACGGTATCTCGTCGATGCGCCCGGCGAGCGCGGTCGCCTTGAGGTCGACGAGCCGCGCGGCAATGCGGCGGCAGCGCTCGCTGCTGGCGTCGACAAATCCGGAAAGGCCAAGCCGCAACTGGTCGGCGATCCATTGGTCGAGTTCATCGAGCGCCGCCGACACCGCGGACCGTGTCTCTTGCGCCCGCTTGCGCTGCGCCGCCTCGCGGCGTTCTACGGCCGCGGCGTCCTCTACGACGGCACCCTCATCCGGTCGTAAAGCGTCGTCGATGCTCTTGGCTGCCGCGCCGGGTACGGGCCCCGTCGCCTGCGGCGTCGTCTTCCGGCGCCGGCCAAGCCAATCATTCACCCATTCCGGCGTCGATTGAGCGGGAGCAAAACTGGCTGGCGCCGTGGCGGCGATCCACATCAAGGCTAGCGTGTGCTTGCAGGGAAACTTTCGCGATGGGCAGGTGCATTTGTAGCCGTGATCGCCTGTATCGACCACGACCCGATAGGGATTGGAGCCGGAGCCCTGGCACTCGCCCCAGATCAGGGCCTGCTGCTCATTCCGTTCAAGGCGCGGCCAGTTCGATCGCTTGGTCAACTTGGAGGCGGCGCTGAGCGACGCCTGGTCGGGAGCCAGCGCCTCTATGGTTTTCAAGTCGAATTCCAAGCCGCCCCCCTCGTGACCTGAACCAAACGTCGTCGCCAGTATAGGTAGCCGTTTGTGAAGAATTGTTGTAGGTCGGACTTGCGGGCCGAGCTGCGTGCTTTGAAGAGCCGACATCGCGCCGTGATCGGCGCATGACATGTCGTTTCCGTCTCCGCCGCGGGCCTGAAAGACCTTGACTTCGCCGGTCAACGGAGATCTGGACCATGCGTCTTTTCGGTCGTTTCGTGCTTGCCGCTTCAGTTGCCTGCTGCCTCGCCTCGGGCGCGGCTTTCGCCCAGGACAAGAAACTCAAGCTCGGCACCGAGGGTGCCTATCCGCCTTTCAACTACGCCAATGCCGATGGCACGCTGGGCGGCTTCGACATCGATCTCGGCAAGGCGCTGTGCGCCGAGATGAAGACCGAATGCGAGTTCGTCGTGCAGGATTTCGACGGCTCCATTCCCGCGCTGCAGGCCGGCAAGTTCGATGCCATCATCAACATAACCATTACGCCCGAGCGGGCCGAAAAGGTCGACTTCACCCACAAATACTACCAGACGCCGCCGGCTATCGCGGTGCCGAAGGAATCGACGATCTCAGGCACCTCGCCGGGCGATCTGAAAGGCAAGGCGTTGGGCGTGCAGAGCGCGACCATCCATCACAACTTCGCCGAGCAGAAATACAGCGGATCGACCATAAAAGCCTATCCGACCGGCGATGATGCCCGCACCGACATGGCCAATGGCCGGCTCGACGCGATGATGGATGGCTCGATCATCCTGACAGAATGGCTGAAGAAGCCCGACGGCGCCTGTTGCAAGCTGCTTGGCACCCTGACGGCCGATCCGGCCATTCACGGGCCCGGCGTCGGCATCGCGCTGCAAAAGGGCAACAAGGAACGGACCGACAAGCTCAACGCCGCCATCGATGCGCTGCGTGCCAATGGAAAATACAAGGAAATCAACGACAAGTATTTTTCGTTCGACGTCTACGGTACCTGACATGACGACAGTCCACTTCGGCAGCGCCGCCGGGCGCTGCCGTTTTTCATGAACGATGGAGACCTTCTTGGCTGAGCGGCGATCCCCCTTCTACGGCAGCATCGTCGGACTGGGTGCGACCATGGGGCGGGTCGGCGGCGATTTCATCTCGGCCAAATATTATTCCGGCATCGCCGACGAGCACCTGAACACCCGCGCCAATGTCGGCGTCCAGGACCTCAGCACCATGGGCAAGATGGACATCAAGGGGCCGGATGCCGAGGCGCTGGTCAACCATGTCATGGTCAACGACGCGTCGGCGATGAAGCCGGGCCAGGTGCGCTACTCCACGGTGTGCCGCGAGGACGGCGGCATCATGGACGACCTCACCGTGTTCCGGCTGGCGCCGGAGCATTTCATGCTGGTGACCGGCTCGGTCAATCGCCTCAAGATGTTGCCCTGGCTGCTGCATCATGCCGAGGGGCGAAACGCCTATGTCACCGATATCACGGCGGCCATCGCCTTCCCGACGATCCAGGGGCCATGCTCACGCCAACTGCTGAAAGTGCTGGTTTCGGACACCGATCTGGATGGGCTGAAACGCTGGTCGTTCACATCAGGGCGCATCGGCGAGACGCGCGTGCTGATCTCGCGCACCGGCGTGACCGGCGAACTCGGCTTCGAGTTGTTCGTGCCGGCCGACGAGGCGGCTGCGGTCTGGGACATGCTGATGCGCAGCGGCCGGGATTTCGGCCTCAAGCCATATGGCGTGCTGGCAATGTTCACGCTGGGGCTGGAGAAGGCCTATCCGGCGCATGGCATCGACATGGACGAAAGCCGCACACCGTTCCATGTCGGCCTCGATCGCTGGATCAGGTTCGACAAGGGCGACTTCGTCGGCCGTGACGCTTTGCTCAAGGTTCGCGAACAAGGCCTCGACGAGCGCTGGACCGGTCTGATCCTCGACGGCGACAGACCGGCCGAGACTAACGCCCGGGTCATGGCCGGCGACAAGGATGCCGGGGTGGTGACCTACAGCGACCATGGCTATTCCCTGGGCAAGGTGCTGGCGACCGCGCATCTCAAATTGCCCTTCACCGCTGTCGGCACCGAGCTCAGCATCGACATTGACGGGACGCCGACACGAGCGACCGTAGCGCCGATGCCGTTCTTCGATCCCGAAGGCCTGCGGCTGAGAGTCTAGAGCGGTTCAGCTTTTGATTGAATCGCCGGCCCGCTCTAAGTATTTGTTTTTACGCATTCCGGACCGCCACGCACTTTTCTTGGAGTTGCTCTGGAGCGTGGCGCCGACCTTCAGCCCAGCGGTGGCGTTGAGAAGCTCATCCTTCCGACTCCGACTGGATCAGGATTTCGAGAAGGTCGAGCAGACACTCCTGCTGTTCGACGCCGTAGCGTTTCTGGATCGCCTCATAGATGGCGGCGCGCTCAGGTGACAGATCCTCGATCACCGCCAGCCCGGCGGAGCTGATGGCCAGCAGCGCCCGACGGCCATCGTCCTTGACCTTATTGCGGGTGATGAACTGCCGCTCCTCCATCGCCTTGATGATGCGGGTCAGGCTCGGCGGCAGGATCGAGGCGCGATTGGCGAGCTCTGTGGCCTCAAGCGGGCCGGCTTCGGCCAACACGAGCAACACGCGCCATTGCTGTTCGGTGATATCGTGCCGGGCGAGCATCGGCCGGAAGCGCGCCGTTATTGCCTCGCGGGCGCGCAGGAGAGCCATCGGCAAGGAGCGGCGAACGCTAGGCGGTAACAAGATCAGATCTCCGAAGGAATACCAATTACGTCCCTGAGCGGACCGCACAAGGCGTGCTCGGTGGACATGCCGCTGTATCAACGATTTTGCCGAGAGCGGCAATGCCGTCCGTCAGAGCGCGTACCAAGAACGCCGGATGAAGAGCAATATTGCACCGCGCCGCCCGATCGAAGATGATCGCAGTGCCATGTGGCCGGCGACCACTCAAAAGAAAAAGGCCGGGCGCGAATGCCCGGCCAAAAATGAAGGTCAAACCTTCAGAGGGGAACACCGTTCGGGGAATGGGAGGAAACCGCCGAACGATAATCCTTATGTGGGCTTGCCCAGGCGCTTTTGCGACGAACAAAATTCCAAAAAACGCGCCGACGGCGAAAAATTCGGCTCCATTGCTGCAGCAACATCAGCCGGCCGCGGTGGCCGTTTCCAGCAGATCGGCATAGTGTCGCTTCGCCACGTCGGGATGCGAGCGCAGGCGGCTTTTCAGCACATTGGTGCCGACATCGCGAAACAGCGGATTGTCGGGATCGCTGGCCGGCCCCCGCGCCTCGGCCGTAAGGTCCTCGGGCAAGGTCAGCAGCGGGATCGTCGCGTCGAGCCGAGCGCTGAAGAAGAAGGGAACGGAAATCCGCTCGACACCGGGCGGCGGTGTGACGACGCGATGGACGGTCGCCCGGAGATAGCCGTTCGACGCCAGTTCGAGCAGCTCACCGATGTTGACCACCAGCGTTCCGGGAAGCGGGTCCACATTCACCCAGCTGCCGTCATACTCGACCTGCAAGCCTTTGTTGTCGTCCTGCAGCAGCAGCGTCAAGAAGCCGCCATCCTTGTGCGCGCCGACGCCCTGGTCGTCGCCGGTCGCGTCACGGCCGGGATAGCGCACGATCTTCATGCGGTGGTTGGGCTCGTCGCGATATATAGGATCGAAAGCCTCCTCGGCCTGGTCGAGCGATTGGGCAAAGGCCTTCAAAAGGCGGATCGCCACCTCGGTCGCCCGCGCCTGCCATGCCAGCAGCGCCGGCTTCAGCTCCGGCAGGGACGCCGGCCATTGGTTCGGCCCTTGCAGCCGCGTCCAGGCAGGAACGCCTAGCCCTTGCGGGATGATCGGGCGCTCGACGCCGATGTCGAGCTGCTCGCGCCAGTCGGCCTTGCCCTTGGTCAGCTCGCCGCCGGCGCGCGTATAGCCGCGGAATTGCGAGGACTTGACCATTTCGATGGCCAGCTTGTCGGCCTCCGGCAAGGCAAAGAAGCGGCGCGAGGCATCGAGCACGTCGGCGATCTCCGCTGCCGATATGCCATGGCCGCTGAGATAGAAGAAGCCGACATCGCGAGCGGCGGTGCGCAGGTCGAACAGAAAGGTCCGGCGCTCCGATGCGCCCTGTTCGAGACGGTCAAGATCGAGCACAGGGACAATTCTGGGCATGCTCAGGCTCCTTACGCGAGACGTTGCGCCTGGCCGCCACGGTGGCACGCTGGCCTTTGCGATCCAAGCAACGGACGATCCAAACTCGACGCCGATGGGAGAACGCCGGCCTGCATTTTGCTACCAGCGGGCAAAGAACGTCCGAACGGATACCCAGCCTGCTTGCGTCCGGCGGTCATGCGCGGTGGTCCAGCCTGGCGACGAGCCGGTCCCCGGCCCACTGGATGCCGCAGACCAGGATGATGAGCACGATGACGACCGCCACCATGACGCTGGTCTCGAAGCGCTGGTAGCCGTAGCGGATGGCAAGGTCGCCCAGCCCTCCGGCGCCGATGGCGCCGGCCATGGCCGAGGCGCCGATCAGCGTCACCAGCGTCACCGTGAAGCCGGCGACGATGCCGGGTAGCGCCTCCGGCACCAGCACCTCGCGGATGATTGTCCAGCGGTTGCCGCCCATGGCGCGCGCCGCCTCGATCAAGCCGTGGTCGACCTCGCGCAGCGACACTTCGGCGATGCGAGCATAGTAGGGCGTGGCGGCGATCGAAAGCGGCACGATCGCCGCCCAGGTGCCGATCGAGGTGCCGACGATCAGCCGCGTCACCGGGATCAGCGCCACCAGAAGGATAATGAAGGGCACCGAGCGGAAGCCGTTGATGATGGCACCGAGCGCGCGATTCACCCACAGGCTTTCGGCGATGCCGCCGCGATCGGTGGCGACCAGTGCAAGACTGAGCGGCAGGCCGAAAACCAGCGAGATGAGGCCGGAGGCCCCGGTCATCAGGACCGTCTCCCAGATCGAACGAATGAGAAGCTCAAACAGAACCGGCGACATGGCCAAGCACCTCCACCCGCGCCTGGCGGGCTTTCAGGAATGCGATCACTTGCGACAGATGATTTTCATCGTTGCCTGCCACCGCCAGGAACAGCGTGCCGACCGGCTGCTGCTGGACATGGTCGATGCCGCCATGGACGAGGCGGAACGGACCCGGCACGGCATCGGCAAGGTCCGATAGCAGCGGGCCGCGCGCGGCCTCGCCGGCGACGTCGATCCTGAGGATCGTTTCCGCGCCGGCTCCCGGCACGAGCCGGCTGGCGATCTCGGCCGGCAGTTGCGGACGGATGCCGCCGAGCAGGCTTTTGGTGATCTCGGAACGCGGGTCGGCAAACACCGACCAGACCGGGCCTTGCTCGACGATCCGCCCGGCGTCGATCACCGCCACGCGGTCGGCGATCGAGCGGATCACCTCCATCTCGTGGGTGATGAGCAGTATGGTCAAGCCAAACTGCCGGTTGATATCTTTCAGCAGAGCCAGGATCGAGCGCGTCGTCTCCGGGTCCAGCGCCGAGGTCGCTTCGTCGGAAAGCAGCAGCGCCGGGCAAGCGGCGAGTGCCCTGGCTATGCCGACACGCTGCTTCTGGCCACCCGACAGCGAGGCCGGATAGGCTTTCGCCTTCTCCGACAGGCCGACGAGGTCAAGCAGTTCTGCCGCGCGTGCCAGGCGCTCGGCTTTGGGGCGGCCCTCGATCTTGAGCGGCAGCGCGACATTGTCCTCGACGGTCTTGGCCGACAGCAGGTTGAAATGCTGGAAGATCATGCCGATGCGGCGCCGCAGCGGCTGCAACTCGCGCTCACCGAGCCGGCTGATCTCGCGGCCTTCGATGAACACCGCGCCGGAATCCGGCCGCTCCAGCCCGTTCAGGCAGCGGATCAGCGTCGACTTGCCGGCGCCGCTGCGGCCGATGATGCCGAGGATCTCGCCCTTGCGCACCGTCAGCGAGACGCCATCGAGCGCCGGCGTTGCGCCGAAGCGCCGCTTCAGGTCGATGAGACGGACGACATCTTCCGAAGCGGGAGGATGGCTGGCCGCCGCCAGATCGGCCGATGCTTTGATATGCTGGTTCATCGAGGTTCCTGTTTCGGCGTTCCGCAAATGCAATGGCGGCCCGCTCCGTGGCGGACCGCCTGTTTCTGCCAGCCACGCGCCGATCAATAGGCGCTGATCCCGGTGCCCTTGTAGACCTTGTCGAACTCGGCCTTGACCGTCTCGTTCTGGTAGGCCGCGACCAGCGTCTTGACCCAGGGCTCGTTCTCATTGCCGGCCTTGACCGCGATGAAGTTGCGGTAGGGATTGTCGGCCACCGGCTCCTGGGCGATGCGGTTGTCAGGGCCGAGGCCGCTCTTCAGCGCCCAGTCGGTGTTGACTACGGCAGCGTCGAGATCTTCCACCGAACGCCCGACAATGCCGGCATCGAGCTCCTTGATGACGACCTTCTTCGGGTTCTCGGCGATGTCGGCGGTGGTCGCCAGGATGCCGGTGCCGTCCTTCAGCTTGAGGACGCCCTCGTTCTGCAGCACGCGCAGCGCCCTGCCTTCATTCGATGGGTCGTTGGGCAAGCCGATGACGGCGCCCTCACGCAGGTCGGCGACCTTGGCGTATTTCTTGGAATAGAGGCCGATCGGCCAGACGCCGGTATAGCCGACCGGGACGATGTGATAGCCTTGCGTCTTGATCTGGTTGTCAAGATAGGGCTTGTGCTGGAAGGCATTGGCGTCGATCTCGCCACGCTCCAGCGCCTCGTTGGGCTGGGTGTAGTCGTTGAAGACGACGGTCTCGATCGTCAGGCCTTTTTCGGCGGCCTGGGCCACGACGACGCGCCAGACATCCTCGTCCTCGCCGCTGATGATGCCGACCTTGATGGCCTTCTTGTCCTCGGCGAAGGACGGTGTCGGCGCGGCCAAGGCAACAATGGCAAGCGCCGAAGCCAGAAGCGCGGCAAGACCTGCGCGCCTGGTGACTGATGTTGAAACGAAAGGCTTAAAAGCGTTTCCTCGTTCGGACATGATGCGTTCCTTGCAATGCTGAAATCATATCGGCCAGGCGGGATGCGAAGCCTTGATGACAGGATCGGCAATGCTGCGCTTCCGATCAAAGAACCGGTTTTCTTCTTCAACGCGAAGCAGGAAATATTCTCTCAAAGATTTTGCGACAGCGAGCACGCCCGCCAGCGTGCGGCACAATGCAGGCGGCGAGCGACAGCCGCTGTGCAGAATCGCCGGCTTTGGATCAAAAGATCAGAACGTCTCGACCCATGGCCTGAGTTCGACCTCAAAACTCCAGGCACTGCGATGCTGGCGGTGGATCGCGAGATAGGCCTCGGCGATCGCGCCCGGCGACAGACGGCGATCCGGCCGGTCCGGCTCCTCGGCCTGCCCGGGCGGCTGGATGGCACCGTCGATGATGAAATGGGCGACATGGATGTTCTTCGGGCTGAGCTCGCGGGCCATGGACTGCGCCAGCCCGCGCAGTCCGAATTTCGGCATGGCAAAGCCTGCCGAACCGGGAAATCCTTTGACGCTGGCGGTGGCGCCGGTGAACAGGATCGAGCCGGAACCGCGCGCCAAAAGCCGCCGCGCCGCCTGCTGGCCGACCAGGAAGCCGCCATAGGCGCCGACCAAAAGGGCCTGCTTGACGGCGTCCGGATCGAGTTCGGCGATCGGACCGCGTGTGCGGCCGCTGGCGTTGAAGACGGCAAGCGCTGGCGGGCCGGCCTTGTCGGCGGCGTCGAACAGGCTTGCGACGGAGGCCGGGTCGGAAACGTCGGTTTCGACGGTGAGCGCTCCGGTCTCCTCGACCAGCGGGGCGAGCTTGCCGGTGTTGCGGGCGGCCAGCACGACGCGAAAGCCCTCTTTGGCGAGAAGGCGCGCGAGCGAAGCGCTGAGCCCCTGCCCTGCGCCTGCGATGACGGCGACGTCGGATGCCATGATTTTTTCCTCCTTGCGAACGGATGTCCTGCGTTTCGCAACGTCGCGCCTTCGGCGGCGAGAGGCAAGAAAAGCCTTGCTGGAATTTTGGAGTCAGGCGGATGCGGGTGCTAAAAGCTGCATGCTGCGGCGGCCTTGCTTGGCTCTCCGTGCGGAGTATCTACGAAGACCGCTCAGCCTTCAGCACGGAAACAGCCAGTTCACTGTTGTGGATATGTTCGTTGGCATCCGGCTGCCGCTGCACGAGCAGGATGAACAGCAGGTCGGTCAAGGTCAGCTGCGCGTCGCGCGCGGTGATCGAGGACGAACGCGCGCGCTCCTCGTCGGCGATGGTGTAGAGGCGGATGTCGGCGACGCGGCTCAGCGGGTTGTCATGTAGGCCGGTGACGGCGATCACCGTGGTGCCGCGCTTGCGGGCAAGCTCGGCGATGCGCAGGGTTTCGATGCTGGCACCGGAATGAGAGAGCGCGAACAGCACGTCACCCGGCCCGAGCGTCGAGGCATTGGCCATCTGCACATGGCTGTCGCTGTCATGCAGCACGTTGCGGCCGAGCTTCATCAGCTTGTAGGAGAAATCGCGCGCCACCAGCGAGGAGGCGCCGACGCCGACCAGATGGATGCGGCGCGCGCCGTCCAGCATCTGCAGCGCCCTGGAGATGATCCGCTCAGAGTTGGCGGCGACGGTCTGTTGCATCGACAGAAGCTTGCTGCCGATCAGCTTCTTCAGCATGACCTGGTACTTGTCGTCGACCTCGATCGAACCGTGGATCATTCCGGCCGGCACGTGCCATTCCTGCGCCTTGGCCTCGCTGACGGCGAGCTTCAGCTCCTGATAGCTGGCGTAGCCGAGCTTCTGGCTGAACTTGACGACGCTCGACTGGCTGCGACCGATCTCGGCCGCAAGGGCTGCCGTCGACAGGCGCAGCATCTGGTCGGGATTGCCGACGATGTACTGGCCGATCTCGCGATCGCCCGGCGCCATCGTCTCGAGCTTGGCCTCGATCTTCTTCAGGACGGACATCAGTTCCCTTGCAGGTTCAATTTTGCCGGCCGGCGGCCGGCGATGCCGAGACAAGGAATAAAATATTCCAATTCCAATTGACAGCAAAGAATGATCGATCGACTGTCAGGCCGATGCGGGAGCGGCCGGGACCGAAGAGCCATGGACAGATTGCGGATCGTCGGCGGACAGCGGCTCGAAGGCGCGGTGACGATCTCGGGCGCCAAGAACGCGGCGCTGCCGCAGATCGCGGCGGCCCTGCTCAGTCCGTACCCACTGGAGCTGACCAACCTGCCCGCCGTCACCGACGTGGAAAACATGCTCGGCGTCGTCGGGCTTCACGGCGCCGTGGTCACCAGATCCGCCCATGCGGCGACGATCGACACCAGGGCCGCCGTTTCCAAGGAGACCTCCTACGACACGGTCCGAAAAATGCGCGCGACGGTGCTGGTGCTCGGCCCGCTGCTTGCCCGCTTCGGCCATGCCAGGGTGTCGCTGCCCGGCGGCTGCGCCATCGGTGCGCGGCCGGTCGACATGCATATCGCGACGCTCGCGGCGTTGGGTGCCGATATCGGCATCGAGGGCGGGCTGATCGTCGCCTCTGCGTCGAACGGCTTGCGAGGCGCGCGTATCGTGCTGAGCTCGCCCTCGGTCGGCGCGACCGAAACGGCTATGATGGCGGCGACGGCGGCGAAGGGCGAAACCGAGATCCTCAACGCGGCGCGCGAGCCGGAGGTGGCGGATCTCGCCGCCTGCCTCAACGCCATGGGCGCAAAGATCGAGGGCGTAGGCACGCACCGCATCCTGGTCGAGGGCAGCACCAGCTGGCGTGCCGCCACGCATGACATCATCCCCGACCGCATCGAGGCCGGCACCTATGCGGTGGCGGCCGCCATCACCGGCGGCCAGCTCGAGCTGACCCATGCGCGGCTGGAGCAGATGGCATCGGTGGTGCAGTTGCTCGAGGCGGCCGGGGTGAAGATCTGGCCGGGCGACCGCGGGCTGATCGTATCGCGGGATGGACCGCTCACGGCGGTCGACGTCACCACCGAGCCCTATCCGGGTTTTCCGACCGATCTGCAGGCGCAGTTCATGGCGCTGATGTGCTGCGCCGACGGTGCCTCGCTGCTGCGCGAGACGATCTTCGAGAACCGTTTCATGCATGTGCCGGAACTGATGCGGCTCGGTGCCAACATCAAGCTGCAAGGCACGATGGCGCTGGTGCGCGGCGGCGAGCGGCTCAAGGGCGCGCAGGTGATGGCGACCGATCTGCGCGCCTCGGTGTCACTGGTGCTGGCGGCGCTGGTGTCGGAAGGCGAGACGGTGATCAATCGCGTCTACCACCTCGATCGCGGCTATGAGCAGCTCGACCGCAAGCTGCGTCTTTGCGGCGCCCATATCGAGCGGATCAGCACATGAGCGCCGGCGCGGCATCGCCGCAGTTTTTTCTCGGCGTCGACGGCGGCGGCACCGGCTGCCGTGCCCGCATCGAGGACGAGGCGGGAGGTGTGCTCGGACAAGGCCTGTCTGGCCCGGCGACGACACGGCTCGGCATCAATGAGGCCTGGGCCTCGGTTGCCCGAGCTTTTGCTGCGGCGATCGAGGAAGCCGGTTTTGGATCAGCGGAGATCGCCTGCATCCATGCAGGCATCGGCCTTGCCGGCATCGGCCGCAAGGGCGCGCTGGATGCGCTCAGGGCGATCGCGCATCCGTTTGCCAGCATCGCCTTCGTCAGCGACGGCGTCGGTGCCTGCCTTGGCGCGCATTCAGGCCAGGACGGCGCCATCGTCATTGCCGGCACCGGCTCGATCGGCCTCGGTTTCGTCGAGGGGCGCGATCTGCGCGTCGGCGGCTACGGCTTTCCGATCTCCGACGAGGGCAGCGGCGCGGCTCTGGGGCTGAAGGCGGTGCAGCTCGCCCTGCGCGCGCATGACGGAAGGCACGAGCGGACGGCGCTGCTCAGCGAGGTCATGCAGCGCTTCAAGGACGACCCGATGGAGGCCGTCGCCTGGATGGACCGCGCCACCGCGACCGACTACGCCGCCTTCGCCCCTATGGTGATCCGTCATGCCGACCAGGGCGATGCGGCCGGGCGGCGCATCGTGCAGAATGCCGCCGAACAGGTCGACACATTCGTGCGGGTGCTGTTCGACAAAGGCGCGCCGCGGGTGACGCTGCTCGGCGGCCTGTCCAGCCCGCTCGAGCCCTGGCTTTCGCCCGATGTGCGCCGCCGTTTGAAACCCGCCGACGGCGACGCGGTTTCGGGGGCGATCATCCTCGCCAAGAAGTCGCTCGATGACCGATAGTTCGGATCGAAGGAGGAATATTATATTCCAATAACTCGTTGACACTTAGAATATCCAATTCTAAAAAGTTAACGAAGCGGAACCCAAGCAGCCAACACGGGAAGCCAATGCCACTGCCGGCACTGGTCAAGGTCGTGCGCTGCGTCACATTCCTGCTGACGGCGGCGTTTTGAAAGCAAGTGGATGAGCGAACACGGCCTGATGTCCGAGCTGGAACGGCTGGTTTCCGAAGACCGGAACCCCCGGACGATGGACATCGACCTGCTGCCGACAGTCGATGTGCTGCGCCGGATCAATGACGAGGACAAGGGCGTCGCGGCCGCTGTCGAAAAGGTCATTCCGCAGATCGCTTCTGCCGTCGACCGGATCGTGCAAGCCTTCCAGAAGGGCGCGCGGCTGATCTATCTGGGCGCCGGCACCAGCGGCCGGCTGGGCGTTCTCGATGCGTCCGAGTGCCCACCGACCTTCGGCGTTCCCGAGGATATGGTCATCGGCCTGATCGCCGGCGGCACTGAGGCGCTGGTGCGGGCAGCGGAAGGCGCCGAGGACGATCCGAAACAGGGCGTCAGGGATCTGCAGCATATCAAGCTTACAGCGGACGACGTCGTGGTCGGCATCGCGGTCAGCGGCCGCACGCCCTATGTCATCGGCGGCCTGAACTACGCGAGGGAAGTCGGCGCGACGACGGTGGCGCTGTCCTGCAATCCGCGCTCGACGATTGCCGGCATTGCCGACATCGCCATCTCGCCGGTCGTCGGCCCCGAAATCCTCACCGGCTCGACGCGGCTGAAGTCGGGCACCGCGCAGAAGCTGGTGCTCAACATGCTGACCACCGCCAGCATGATCCGCATCGGCAAGAGCTACCAGAATCTGATGGTGGACCTGAACCCTTCCAACAAGAAGCTGGTCGCCAGGGCGGTCAGGATCGTCATGCAGACGACCGGCTGCACGGCGCAGGAGGCGCGCCATGCGCTTGAAGCAACCCGCAAAGACGTGAAGCTGGCGATCCTGGTGGTGATCACCGGCTTGGGGGTGGAAGAGGCGCGCGCGGCACTCGCCAAGGCCGGAGGGTTCCTGCGCAAGGCAATCAGCGAAAGGACGGTGTGAAACCGCAAGGAGATACTGGGCCGACATTCCGGGGCGCGTGCCCCTTTGAAGCGGTCCGGCGAACTGCAAGGCATCATTTTCGACAATAATGGGAGACGACAATGGTACAGCATCTCACCAGGAAACTGCTCTCAGGCATGACGCTCGCTGCCATGCTCGGCATTGCGGCGGTGCCGCTGCAGGCAAGTGCTGCGACGCTGCACATGGCCTGGTCGCAGGACGCCACCGGGCTTGACCCGCACAAGCAGACCGCCTTTTCGTCGCTCAGGCTGCTGGAGCTGATCTACGAGCCATTGGTCCGGGTCGATGCCAGCCTGCAGATCGTACCGGCCATCGCCGATTCCTGGCAGTTCTCGGCCGACGGCAAGGAACTGACCTTCAAGCTCAATCCGAAAGCCAAGTTCCAGAATGGCGCCACTGTCACCTCCGCCGACGTGAAGGCCTCCTTCGAGCGCATCCTCGACGAGAAGACCGGGGCGGCGGCGCGTGCCAATTTCCTGTCGATCGCCAGCATCGACACGCCCGATCCGGCGACGGTGGTCTTCCATTTGTCGCAGCCGGACGTGCCGATCCTGACGGCGATGAGCGACGTCAACGCGGCCATCGTTCCGGCGAGCGAAATCACCGCCGGTTCGATCGGCACGACGGCGATCGGTTCTGGCCCGTTCAAGCTCGACAAATGGGATCCGAATGCCAAGGAGGTGCTCAGCGCCAATAAGGATTGGGCCGGCGGCGCCACCGGCGTCGATGGCATCGAGATCAGCGTGCTGCCGGACGAGACGGCGATCCTGGCGGCGATGCGGACCAAGCAGATCGACTTCGCGCTGCTCAACGACCCGCTCGTCGCCACGCTGGTGCCGAAGGAGGCCAGCCTGCAGCTCAACCGCGTGCCGGTGCTTGCCTATCACGTGCTGCAGCTCAACCCTTCGCGCAAGCCGATGACCGAGTTGAAGGTGCGCCAGGCGATCTCCTGCGCCATCGACCGGCAGGAGGTGCTGGACACCGCTTCGCTCGGCGAAGGCAAGGTGACGGGACCGTTGACCATCCCTTCGCTGGCCACCGATCCCAGCCAATTGTTCTGCTACAAGCGCGACGTCGAGAAGGCCAAGAAGCTGATGGCCGAAGCCGGCTTTGCCGACGGCTTTTCGGCGACCGTGATTGGCGCCACCGGCGAGCCGCCGACGGCGGCGGCGGAGGCGCAGGTCATCCAGTCGCAGCTCGCCGAAATCGGCGTCAAGCTCGACATCAAGATGATGGAGCTCAACGTCTATGTCGACGCCTGGCTGAAGGGCGATTTCGACATGGCCGTGGCGCTCAATGGCGGCAGAGCCGACCCCTACACAATGTACAACCGCTACTGGACCAAATCGGGCAATCTGCAGAAGGTGGCGAACTATATCGACGACACGCTGGACAGCCAGATGCAGCAGGGCCGCGCCGAGACCGACCCGGCCAAGCGCAAGGCGATCTTCGCCGAGTTCGAAAAGCACCTCGCCGAGGTTTCGCCGTGGATCTGGCTCTACACCTCCTACAGCTACACGGCGCAGCAGAAGAACGTGGCGGGGTTCGTGCCGACACCGACCGGCACGCTGTTCAGCCTGAGCAAGGTCACGATCCAGCAGTAGCGGCCAAAGTGAGCGGACGAGAGGTGTTCTTCGCGTGACCTATCTGCTGCGACGGCTGGCGGTGTTTCCTCTCGTTTTGATCGGCGTCTCCATCGTCGTGTTCGTGGCCATCCGGATGGTTCCGGGAGACTCGATCACGGCGATGCTGGGGACCGAGGCCGGTCTTTTGACGCCGCCGCAGCGCGATGCGCTGGCCGCCTATTTCGGCATCGACCAGCCCTGGTTCGTCCAGTACGGGCGCTGGCTGCTCGGACTCGTGCAAGGCAATCTCGGCATCTCCCCCACCTATGGAAAGCCTGTGCTCGACGTCATCCTCGAGCGCTTCCCGCTGACGCTCGAACTGGCGCTGCTGTCGATGATCATCGCCCTTGTCGTCGGCGTGCCGGCGGGCGTCTTTGCCGCCACCCGCAATGAGAAATTCTCCGATCTCGGCGTGCGCATCGCCGCCATGATCGGCCAGTCGACGCCGAACTTCGTGCTGGCGCTCTTGATCATCTACACGCTCTCGGCCGGCTTCGGCGTGCTGCCGGCGATGGGCGAATTCTCGCCGCTCTGGCGGGATCCGCTGCGCAATCTCGGCCAGCTGATCCTGCCCGCGATCACGCTCGGCTTCGCCTTCGCAGCCTCGGTCACCCGAATATCCCGCTCGGCCATGCTCGACGTGCTCAGCGATGACTATGTCAGGACCGCCCGCAGCAAGGGCGCCTCGGCCCGCACCGTCATCTGGCGGCATGCGCTGCCCAATGCGCTGATCCCGGTGGTGACGCTCAGCGGCATCGAGTTCGGCTATCTGCTCGGCGGCGCCGTCATCGTCGAGCAGATCTACGCGCTGCCCGGCCTCGGACGGCTGGTGCTCGATGCGATCCTGCAGCGCGACTATGCGCTGGTGCAGGGATGCGTGCTGTTCATCGCCTTCAACTTCATGATCGTCAATCTCCTGGTCGATCTCGCCTATGTCGCGCTCGATCCGCGCATCCGGCTGGGAGAGCATTGATGCGCGTGCTGAGCGCGATCTTCGCGCATACCAGCGGCCGCATCGGCGGTTTCATCGTCGGGCTCTATCTGCTGCTTGCCGTGCTTGGCCTGCTTGGGCTGACGCCGCACAATCCGCTGATGCAGTACCGCATAGACCGGCTGCATGCGCCCGACGCCACTTACTGGATGGGCACCGATTTGTTCGGCCGCGACGTGGCGAGCCGGCTGATGATGGGCATCGGCCAGTCGTTCATCGTCGCCATTTTCTCGGTCGCCTTTGCCACCCTCGCCGGCACTGTTCTGGGGCTGGCGGCAGCCTGGTTCGGGCGCCGCTGGGACGGCATCGTGATGCGGGTCATGGATGTGCTGCTGGCCTTCCCGGCGATCCTCCTGGCGCTGCTCATCGTCGCCGTCGCCGGGCCGGGAACCTCGACCAGCATCATCGCCATCGCCATCGTCTACACGCCGATCTTCACGCGCGTCGTGCGCGGCCCTGCTTTGTCGCTCAAGGCGCGCGAATTCGTCGACGCCGCGCGCACTTTCGGCAGCAGCTCGAGCTACATCCTGACGCGGCATCTCCTGCTCAATTTGGTAGCGCCGCTGACCGTGCAGGTCACGCTGGCGCTGGCCTGGGCGCTGCTGACCGAAGCCGGCTTGAGCTTCCTTGGGCTCGGCACGCAGCCGCCCGCCGCATCGCTCGGCCTGATGCTGAGCGACAGCCGCAATCTGATGGAAACCGCACCCTGGCTGATGATCTTTCCGGGCATCGCCATCATGATCAGCATCCTCGGCTTCAACCTGCTTGGCGACGCCTTGCGCGACATCCTCGATCCGAAGATGCGGAGGGCGATCGCGTGACCCCGCTGCTCTCCGTCTCCGATCTCAGCGTCGGCTTCGGCCGCAAGCCGCAAGCCAATGAGGTGGTGCGCGGGGTCAGCTTCGAGCTG
The DNA here is from genome assembly GCF_044778005.1 of Mesorhizobium sp. IMUNJ 23033. Lineage (NCBI taxonomy): Bacteria > Pseudomonadati > Pseudomonadota > Alphaproteobacteria > Hyphomicrobiales > Phyllobacteriaceae > Mesorhizobium > Mesorhizobium sp. IMUNJ 23033. Next base: position 19,839 of record NZ_JBJACT010000013.1, on the reverse strand, counting down.
GCCGACGGCGAGACGCTGGCCATCGTCGGCGAGAGCGGCTCGGGCAAGTCGGTCACCGCACTGTCGATCAACCGCCTCGTCGACTTTGGCGGCGGCCGCATCACCGGCGGCTCGATCAGGCTCAAGCGTGCCGACGGCAGCATCTTCGACCTGACGACGGCGACCGAGCCGCAGCTGACGAAGATCCGCGGCGCCGAGATCGGCATGATCTTCCAGGAGCCGATGACCTCGCTCAACCCGGTGCTGACCATCGGCACGCAGATCGCGGAATCGTTTCGCCTGCATCGCGGCCTGACCGGCCGCCAGGCGACGGCGGCGGCCAAAGATGCGCTCGACCGCGTACGCATCCCCGACGCGGCGCGGCGCCTCAAATACACGCCCAACCAGCTCTCCGGCGGCATGCTGCAGCGGGTTATGATCGCCACAGCACTCGCCTGCAATCCGCGCCTGCTGATCGCCGACGAGCCGACGACAGCGCTCGACGTCACGGTGCAGGCGCAGATCATGGCGCTGCTTGCCGAGCTGAAGCGCGAAACCGGAATGTCGATGATCTTTATCACCCATGATATCGGCCTCGTCGCCGGCATCGCCGACAAGGTGATGGTGATGCAGAACGGAGAGGCGGTCGAACAGGGCGGACTGAACCAGATCCTCGACCATCCACGGCATGCCTACACGCAGCATTTGCTGCACGCGGTGCCGCATTTCGCCAGCGGCCGCGCGACGCGCTCGGATGGGTCGCGTGTCAAGGCGCAAGACGCCGGGCCGGCGCTGAAGGTCGACGGGCTGGTGGTGCGGTTCCCGGTCAAGAGCGGGTTCTTCGGGCGCGCAACCGGCGCGGTGCATGCGGTGGACGGCGTCGATTTCGACCTGATGCAAGGCGAGACGCTGGCCATCGTCGGCGAGAGCGGTTCCGGCAAATCGACCACGGCGCGCGCGGTGCTGGGGCTGGTGCGCTCGACGCGGGGTACATTCTCTGCCCCCGCTCGGAAGGTCGCGGCCGGGCAGAGCGCGCTGCCGATCCAGATGGTGTTCCAGAACCCCTATGCCTCGCTCAATCCGAGGCTTTCGATCGCGAGCATTCTTGCCGAACCGGTGATCGCCACCGGCGGCCGCGTGGATGTGGAGACCCGCGCGAAGATGACGACTTTGCTCAAACGCGTCGGCCTGCCGGAAAACAGCCTCGAGCGCTATCCGCACGAATTTTCTGGCGGCCAGCGGCAAAGGCTTTGCATTGCCCGGGCGCTGATGCTCAACCCTTCCGTCGTCGTGCTCGACGAAGCCGTTTCGGCACTCGATGTTTCGGTGCAGGCCAGGGTGCTGGAGCTGCTGGTCGACCTGCAGCGCGAGTTCGGTTTGGCCTATCTGTTCATCTCGCACGACATGGCGGTTGTGGAGCGCATCGCGCACCGGATTGCCGTGGTCTATGCCGGCCAGATCGTCGAGATCGGTGACGCAAAATCCGTGCTGTCGGCGCCGAAGCATGCCTACACGAAGAAGCTCATCGCGGCCGTTCCGACCATCGAACGGCGCCGCGAGCGTTTCGAGCTGGACACGCGGCAGGTGCCGTCGCTGGTAAGGCCGTTGGGATTCGAGCCGGCTCCGGCGAAATGGCAGCAGTTCGGGACGGACCATAGGGTGAGGATGGAAGCGTGAGCACGGCGGATCGCCCACTTTCGAGCGGAGGCCTCCATTGACCGCCCTCGCCCAGCTTTTCGACTGCGCCTTCGCCCCTCTCGAAACAGCGGTGAACGAGCGCCGCATTCCGGGCGGCGTGCTTGGCCTGGTCGACCGCGACGGCGCCCGCATCGTGCGGGCTACCGGCCTTGCCCAGCGCGTGCCCGATGCCAGGCCGATGCATGAAGGCACCTGGTTCGATCTTGCCTCGCTGACCAAAGTCATCTTCACCACGCCGCGCATCCTCAAGCTGGCGGAGGACGGCGTCATCGACCTCGACGCGCCGCTGATTTCGGCCCTGCCCGACCTTCGCCAATATGACGAGAAGGCGTGGGAGCGGAAGGCGACGTTTCGCCAGTGCCTCGGCCACCAGACGCCCTTCCCCGCCGTGGCGCCGATCTACACTTATGGCCGCGATCCCGACCTGCTGCGCGCCTTCATCCTGCAGCGCGAATGGCAGGCCGGCTTGCCCGTCTATTCCGACATCAACTTCATCCTGCTCGGCTTCGCGCTGGAGCGCCTGACGGGGAAAACCCTCCGCGCCATGGACCCAGGACCGGGTTTCGCCTTCTCGGCAGCATCGGATCAGGCGGCGGCGACGGAGGACTGCACCTGGCGCCATCGCGTACTCTCAGGCGAAGTGCATGACGACAATTGCTCGGCGCTTCAGGGCGCCGGCCATGCCGGCCTTTTCGGCACGGCGGACTCGATCCTCGATTTCGCGCAAGAGCTGCTCACCGGAACCAGCACCTCGCCGGCCTCGATCGCGCTGATGCGGACGCCGCTCTCCGCCACCCGCACCCATGGCTGGGAGCACCCTTATGACAACTGGTCCGGCGGCAGGCTGTGCAGCCCCGGCACGATCGGCCATACCGGCTTTACCGGCACCGGTCTGTGGATCGATTTCGACAAAGGCAGGGCGTGGACCTTGCTCACCAACCGGATCCATCCGACACGTCATTTCGACAGCGGAATCGCGACGCTTCGCCAAATGGTGGGCGATCTCGTCAACGGAGGCTAGGCACTTATGGAACCAATCTGGGCCGTCGGCCTGATGACCGGCACCGTGCTTGACGGCAATATCGACGTGGCGCTGATCAAGACCGACGGCGAGCGGATCGCCGATTTCGGCACCTATACGCTGGCGCCCTACCCGCAATCGATCCGCGCCCTGCTGGAGGAGACGCTGCGCCAGGCGCGGGTGTGGAATTTCACCGGGCCGGAGCCGGCGATCTTCCGCGAGGCCGAGGAGGCGCTGACGCGGGCGCAATCGGCGGCGGTCAAGGACCTCGTCGAAAGCCATGGTCTGACCATGGCCGATATCGGCGTCGTCGGCTTCCACGGCCAGACCGTGCTGCATCGCGCGCCTGAGGTCGGCCGGCTCGGCCAGACCCGCCAGCTCGGCGACGGCGAACTGATGCACGCCATTCTGGGCACCAAGGTCGCCTACGACTTCCGCTCGGCCGACATGCGCGCCGGCGGACAAGGCGCGCCACTGGCGGCCGCCTACCACACCGCGCTGCTGCGCGCGGCGGATGCCAGCGGCGACATGGCGGTGCTCAATCTCGGCGGCGTCGCCAACATCACCTGGTGGGACGGCAAGGACAATGTAGTCGCCTTCGACACCGGGCCGGCCAACGCTCCGCTCAACGATTTCATCAAGGCGAAGGGGCTCGGCGACATGGACCGCGACGGCGCGCTGGCCCGCGCCGGCACGGTGGACGAGGCGCGACTGGCCAATTTGTTGCAGCACCCGTATTTGACCAAGCCTTATCCGAAATCACTCGACCGTTTCGACTTCGGCGCGGCGATGGCCGACAGGCTCAACGCCGAGGATGGCGCCGCTTTGCTGACGGCCTTCACCACTGCTGCCGTCGGCAAGGCACTCGACCTTTTGCCGCATCGGCCAAAGAGACTGGTGGTCAGCGGCGGCGGCCGTCACAACCCGACGATGATGGCGATGCTCGCCAGCCGCGCCGGCGTCGAGGCCGTGCAGGCCGAAACGCTCGGCTGGAAAGGCGACGCGGTCGAAGCGGAGTGCTTTGCCTTCCTGGCGGTGCGCGTGCTGCGCGGCCTGCCGATCAGCTTTCCGAGCACGACCGGGGTGCCGCAGCCAATGCGCGGCGGACGGCTGGCGGGTTAGCCAGCCAGCTTCTTCTGCAGGAAGATGCGGCTGCGGCCGATGGGAAAGTCGGGCAGCGCGCCGAACGGCTGGTAGCCCTGGCGCTCATAGGCCCTGGCCGCCTTTGGATTGAAGGTGTCGATCCAGGCGCCGTGGCAGCCACGCACGACCGCTTCCCGCTCGGCCGCCTCCAGCATCTGGCCTGCCATGTGCTGGCCGCGCAGCCTTTCGTCGACCCAAAGCCATTGCACGAAGAGCCAGCCCCAGGCGGTGTAGCCCGAAATGCCGGCGACGACCTTGCCATCCTCGCCGCGCACGAAGACTGCGAGTGCCTTGCGCCTGGACGCGCCGACATCGCCGTCGTTGAAGGCCGTCAGCCGCTCGCCCAGGAAAGCGAGATCCTCCGGCAAGGGATCGGCGGTGGTCTCAAGCGTCGTCTTCATCGCAGGCCCGGCTCGGATAGCGAGCCAAACCTGTAGCGAAGGACGGGACGAGGACGCAAGCCTTGCAGCCGCTTACGCCCGGATGGGCGATGGCGAACGCCAGGCCGCCGCCGAGGCGGCGACCAGCATCAGCAGTGCAGCGACAATCGCCGAGGCGGCAAAGCCGAAGCCGGTGTAGAGCGGGCCGAAGCCTGTCGTGCCGACAAAGACGGCGAAATAGGTCACCGCGCTGTTCAGGCCCATGATGGTGCCGCGCCGCGATGGATCGAGCGCGGTGAGCCGCATCACCAGCACGTTCAGGCCGAAATGGTTGGCAAGGCCCCAGACCGCCACCATCGCCAGCGTCAGGCCGAAGCTGCCGCTTGCCGCGGCAATCGCGACATAGACGACCGCGACCAGCAGATAGGCGAAAGGCATGACGCGGCGCGCGCCGAGGCGATCGATGACGCCGTCGAGAAGTGCGGCCGCGCCGAAGCCGGCACCATAGGCAAGTGCCGCCCAGCCATTGGCACTGACCGGCCGGCCCAAGCCGCTGTGAAGGTGATCGCCGAGATAGCCGTAGACGCCATAGAAAGCGGTCATGAAGGCGGCGCAGGCGATGAGCAGCGGCACGATGCCGGGAACGGCCAAGGCGCCGAACGGCGTCGGCGCCGGACCGCTCTTCCTGCTGTCGCTGAGCGACGTCAGCATCAGGCCGGCCAGGGCAATGGCGGCAAGCACCGCGACCGTGCCGAAGACGGCGCGCCAATGTACGAGATCGGCAATCACGGCCGACAGCGAGACGCCGGCCACCATGGAGAGCGTCCAGCCGGTCAGCACAACGCCGATCGTGCCGCTCTCGCGACCGGGCGGCGCGATCGCCGCCGAACTGGCGTAGATCGCCGGCATGGCGATGCCTGCGGCTATCCCCGCAACGAGCTGGGCGGCGACCAGCGCCGTCACGGTCGGCGCCGCGGCACTTGCGACCAGCCCAATCGCCAGCAGCAGCAGCGCCCCCTGCAGCATGCGGCGCGCACCGATGCGATCGATGTATCGCGCCAGGAAGAGCGCGCTGGCCGAGGTGCCGAGCCCGAAGGCGGCGGATGCTATCATCACCCCCGGCACGCTTGCGCCGAACGATGCTGCCACGGCCGGCGCTATCGGGCCGAGGACCAGCGAGTTCGAGCCGATGACGGCGATGCATCCGGTGAGCAGATAGGCGATCGCCGGGATCGGCGGCCGGGGCGCCGCTGCGAAAATTGCTGATTGATCACTGTTCGACATACGGCCATAATGGCCGAATGAAGTTCAGCATCAACAAGGAATTTCCATATGGATGAAGAAACAGATGGCATTCAGCGGAACCGGCCGACGGCCCGGGACGTCGATGCGACGGACCGAAAGATATTAGGCGTTCTGGTCGACGACGCGACGATCAGCTACGCTGATCTCGGCGATCGGGTCGGCCTGTCGCCGCCGGCGGCGCACGAACGGGTGAAGCGCCTGCGCCGCAGCGGCGCCATCCGCAGCACCGCGGCGATCATCGATCCCAAGGCGGTGAAGAAGCCGCTGCTCGCCTTCGTGCATATCGACACCAAGGGCTGGGGCAAGACGCCGGAGCTGATGGCGGTTTCCCAATATCCGGAGGTCGAGGAGATCCATTCGGTGGCCGGCGACACCTGCATGCTGCTCAAGGTGCGCACCGAGGATACACGCGCGCTGGAGGGCCTGCTGTCGCGCCTCTACGAGACGCCGGGCGTGACCTCGACGCGAAGCTATGTCGTGCTGTCGACCTATCTCGAGCGGCCTGTTCAGCCGGGCATCACAACCGAATGGCCGACGCCAAGGCACATGGCTCAGCCGCTGTACTAGAGCTATTTGTCTTTCCAGAAATCGGCCTGGAGTTGCGCCGCTTCATCGGCAAGCAGCGGCCCGACGACTTCGGTCGGACGCTGCCCAGCTTCGAAGACGATCGTGCAGGGCAGGTCGAGTGTGGGATTCTCGTCGTGTGCACCGGTCAACGCCTTGAGGTCATGTTCGCTCTGCCCAAAGACGACCCGTCCGATGCCTGCCCAATAGATTGTCCCAGAGCACATCGCGCAAGGTTCGGCCGACGTGTAGAGTGTGCAAGAGGCCAGCTCTTCGAGGCTGAAATTCATCCCCGCCCACCGGGCCAGCAGACTTTCGGCATGAGCGGTGCGGTCGCCCCCTCCGGATTTGTAACCGTTGAGTTGCTCGCGCAACACATTGCCGTCCTTGTCGGCGAGGAGCGAACCAAAGGGATGTTCGCCAGCATCGCGGGCCTTGCGCGCGACTTCGAATGCCTGACGGAGCAGGCGCTCATCATAGAGGCGTTGTGGCATCGGCAGATCCTCCGGCAGTGCCGCTTGATCATGTGCCGAACAATCCGCCGACTCAAGTCGGCAGATGGAACGGGCGGTGGGCCGCTACTGCCCGGTCGCGCCGGCATAGATATCGAGAACACGGGTGATGCTGCCGATCAGCAGTTCATGTGCTGAAGGTTTGACCCGGCCCGCCGCAACCGCCGCATCGAGCTTTCCAAAGTATTGGCCGATCAAGGTGCGGGGGATCTCGCGGTCGCCCAGCGCATCGAGCAGCGCCTGGGTCGCGCGCTGCGCGTCCGGCGCCGGCCAGTAGTAGCGAATGCGGTCGCTGAAGGAGAAATGCCGCTCGATGCGCTGCTCGTCGGGTGTGCCCGGATAGTATTTGCGCCAATTGTCGGGCGCGGCCAGCATGATGCGTTCCATCGCCGCCGGCAGGTTTTCGCGCGACGGGTCCGGCGCAAGCACGTCGGCGATGTGGCTCAGCCCATAAAACGCCTCGCGCAGCGCGAAGGTGAGCCAGGGGCCGACCTTGAGGATGGCGAAGCCGTCGCGCACCAGAGCACCTAGTGCTGCGTCCGGCTGGTAGTCGGTCGAATGCGCTTCGAAGACGAATTGTGGCATGCGGTCCAGCACGGCGACCAATTCCGTCGCCATCTGCGGCGCATAGGCGATGATTTCGGCATTGCCGAATTCGACGCCGGGCTGGACGACGACGCCGACCGCACGGGCAAAGGCGGCATCGAGGCCGGCGCGCGAAAATGCCTGGCGGTGGATCTCGACGGTGCGCAGGGCGTCATCAGGCTCGGTGACATGCATATGGTCGAGCGCTTCGAGCGCGCCGCCCGGCACCGGTACTTCGGTGCCGATGATGTAGACCGGCTTCTCGCCGCCAATGCGTTCGACCGCTGCCTCGGCGACGGCGGCAAGCTCGGCGGCGCGGGCAGCGATGGTCTCGTCGGCGAGCGCGGCGGGATCGTCGGCGCAGGCCATGCTGGTGTCGAGATGCAGCTTGGTGAAACCGGCGCCGGCATAGGCGTCGATCATCGCCTTCGCCTTCGCCATCGCCTCGGCGGAAGGAAGATGCTTCCACGGATTGGGACCGAGATGGTCGCCGCCGAGGATCAGGCGGTCGAGCGGAAAGCCGGCCTCTTGGGCATGGCCCTCGACGAATGCGCGGAAGCCGGCCGGCGTCATGCCGGTGTAGCCGCCTTCGTGGTTGACCTGGTTGCAGGTCGCCTCGATCAGCACATCGGAGCCGCGCGCCGCGCCGTGGCGGAGCGTCGCCTCGATCACCAGCGGGTGCGCCGAGCAGATTGAGGCGATGCCGCCCTTTTCGCCCGAGGCGCGCTTCGCCGCGATGCCGGCAAATCTCTGCGTCGCGGCGCTCATGACTGGCCTCTCCCGGCGGTGGTTGCGAAGGCCTCGACCTCGGCCAGCGGAAAGATACCTTCCATCGGCCCCTTGCGGGTGACGGCGAGCGCGCCGCAGGCATTGGCGATCCTGAGCGCCTCGACTGGAGCCGCGCCGCGCAGCCAGAACGAGACAAAGGCAGCGCCGAAGCAGTCGCCGGCGCCGGTCGGATCGACCTCGTCGACGGCAAAGCCCGGCAAGGCAACCGTGCCGTGACGGTCGTGGTAGGCGGCGCCATCGGCGCCCTTCTTGAGGACGATGCAGGACACGCCGCGCTGCAGGAGGTCATCGACCGCGCCCTTTTCGTCGCCGGCCGATGAAAACAGGAACAGCTCGTTGCCGCTCGGCAGGAAAACGTCGGTTTGCTTGAGCACCTGGTCGAGCGCCTCGCGCATGCCGGAGGCCTGCATGATCTCGCGGCGGATGTTGGGGTCGAAGGACACGGTCCCGCCCTTGGCCTTCACCGTCTGGATCGCCAACAGCGCAACCTCGGTGGCGCGGTCGGAAAACAGCGACGAGCCCATGACATGGACGTGGTCGGTGCCGGCCAGCATGCTCTGCGCGGCTGCATCGATCCCGACCAGGCCGGCGGCGCTGTTGCGGATGTTGAAGACAAAGTGCCGACTGCCGTCGGCCCGGTAGGTGACGAAGGCGGTGCCCGTCGCATGGCCCTTGTGGACCGCGATCGCCGACACGTCGGCGCCCAGGGTCCGCAGCCGCTCGATGTTCAACTGGCCGAAATCGTCCTCGCCGACGGCGCCGATCAGGCCGGCGGGCTGGCCGAGCGCCGCGGCCTGGCCGATGAAGATGGCGGGCGCGCCGGACGGATAGGGGCCAAGCAACGGACCGGGCTCGAGAAAGCTCTGGCCGATGCGCTCGGCCATGATCTCGACGAGGATCTCGCCGGCTGAGACCAGCTTCTTCATCTCGCGGAATTCCTCCCGGCGTTTCGCCCCAGTCTGACTTGGCGACCTGTCAGCCGCGCAGCTCTGCCTGGCGGCAACCGATATGAGGAGTCAATACGGCTTGCACTTTTTTGCGTCAATTAATAAATTGACGCGTGGAATAAATTATCGATACGCGTTGAAACTGCTGGAGTTATCTGTAAAATTTCGCCTTGCAGTTGCGAGCCGGCGCACCGTATCTAGGTGCCGGGCAGCGCCAGGGATTGGATGTCCATGACGCGAGGGATTCAATGCCTATGACGCACAAGACGATGGAGGATTTCGCCCGCTCCTGTGGCGTCTCAAGGCCGACATTGTCGAAATATTTCGACGATCCGACCAGCGTCAAGCCGGCGACGCGAAAGCGCATCGAAGAGGCGCTGCGCTCGTCCGACTACCAGCCCAACCTGTTTGCCCGCAATCTGAACCGCAAGCGCACGCGCAGCATCGGCATCATGGTGCCGACGGTGGCCGATCCGTTCTATTCGGAGATGGTCAGCCGCATCGAGCTTCGCCTGCGCGACGAGGGCTACTGGCCGATCGTGATCTCCTCGCACGGCTCGCGCGAGCTTGAAGTGGAGGCGACGCGAACCATCCTGTCGCTGAAGGTCTCCGGTGCGCTGATCGCGCCGCTCGGCCTGCGCTCGGACCGCCGCACGCTGGAGAAGCTGACGCAGGCCATACCCGTCGTCTATTTCGACACCTATCTCGAAGGCGGAACCCCTTTCGTCGGCAACAACAACGCCCAGAGCATCTCGACCATCGTCGAATATCTGTGCCGGTCCGGCGATGCGCCGGTCTATTTCGACATCCCGCATGTCAACCACAATTCGCCGGAACGGCTGGAGAGCTATGTCGGCTCGATGCAGCGGCTCGGGCATGAGCCTGTCGTCATCGGCGACACCGACGACTACACATGGGATTTCGAACGCATCGGCTACGAGCAGACGGAAAAGATGCTCGCCAATGGCGGCCTGCCAGGCAAGACCATCCTGTGCAACAACGACCGTCTCGCTTTCGGCGTGATGGCGGCGGCTTACGCGCGCGGCCTCAAGGTCGGCCGCAAGGGCGATTGCGACCTGCGCGTCGCGGCCCATGACGATCATCCGCTGAGCCGCTACACATGTCCCGGCCTCACCACCATGGCGCAGGATTTTGCCGCCATGGCCGGGCGCAGCGTCGAGACGCTGCTCGCCTTGCTCAACGAGGTTGACACGGCGGTCGCGCCCAAGGTCAGCCTCGACGCGACGCTGGTGATGCGTCAATCCGCTTAGACCTTCCCGAAAGCCGGATCGAAGCCGCGCCATGCGGCAACCGCTTCGGCCACCGCCTGCCGCGCCGCCGGGCCATGGCGGCCCATCGAGACGAAGCCGTGGATCTGCCCTGGCCAGCGGCGCAGCACGACCGGCACGCCGTCCTGTTCGAGACGCCTGGCATAGGCTTCGCCTTCGTCGGCAAGGATGTCGTGACCGGCGAGGGCGATGAAGGCCGGCGGCGCGCCGGCGAGGCTTTCGGCTTTGAGCGGCGAGGCGCGCCAGTCGTCGATGTCGCTGGGATCGCGGACATAATGATCGCGGAACCAGGCCATGGTTGACGCGGTGAGGCCAAGACCTTCGCCGAAGCGACGATAGCTGTCGGCCGTCTGCGCGGCGTCGGTGTTGGGATAGAACAACAATTGCGCGGTCAACGGGATGCGATCGCCCCGCGCGAGAAGAGCGAGCACGGTAGCGAGGTTGCCGCCGGCGCTGTCGCCGGCAACGGCAATGCGCCTTGTGTCGATGCCGAGCTCGCCGGCGGCGTCACGCATAAAGGACAGCACGGCGAGGCAATCCTCGACCGCCGCTGGAAACTTGTGCTCCGGCGCTAGCCGATAGGCGGGCGAGACGACGACGCAGGACGCCATGTTGGCGAACCAGCGGCAGATCTCGTCATGGGAGTCGAGATTGCCGATCACCCAGCCGCCGCCATGCAGATAGAGCAGCGCCGGCGCGTCAGCGGCAGCCGCGCCCTGCCCGCGATAGAGCCTCAGCGTCAACGGGCCGCCGGGTCCGGCGATGGTCCGCTCGCTGACCGAGCCCACCGGCTCGCGCTCGCCCTGCAGGTCCGGAAAACCTTCATCATAGGCACGTCGCGCCTGTTGCGGCGTGCCGGCCTCGAATGGCGGGGCGTCGGCCTGGCGGCCGAGGTCGAGCACATGCCGGGCTTCCGGGTCGAGCGCGGACAGGGACGGCGTTGCCGAGAGGATCGATGTCATTCGAACCTCTGCGTCAGGCAAGCAGGCTTGCCGCTTCGTCCTCGCCAAGCAGCGGCGGCTGGTCGACGGTGCCAACGACGGCAACCGATCCCTGGCTCTCGCCCGAAGCCAGGATGGCTTCCATGATCTCCAGCACATGCAGCGCCAGCTCGCCGGAGGCGCGGGGTTTGCGTCCACTGATCAGAGCGCGCGCAAGATCGGCGACGCCGAGCATGCGGTAATTGGCGCGATCGGGTGCGGCATAGGGCCAGTTGAGTGCGCCGTAGAGCTCGGCCTCGCTGGCGAAATCGGCCCAGTCGGCGCCGCGCGCCGAGAGCGAGACGGTGCCGCCGAACGTGTCGGGATCGGGCAGCCTGAGCGAGCCCTCGGTGCCATGCAGTTCGATCGGATGGTTGGAGTGCTTGAAGACGTCCCAGGAGGCGCCGAAGGTGACGGTGGCGCCGGAGCGGAACTCGAGCAACGACAGGATGTTGGTCGGTGTGCCGACCTTGAAGCTGGTGTTCTTGTAAGGGCCTTCGGCGGTGATCAGCCGCTCCTCCTGGCCGCGCGTCGTCATCGCCATGACGCGCTCGACCGGGCCGAGCAAATTGACCAGCATGGTCAGGTAATAAGGCCCCATGTCGAAGACCGGACCGCCGCCGGGCTGGTAATAGAATTGCGGATTGGGATGCCAGTGCTCCATGCCGCGTCCCATCATGAAGGCAGTGCCGGTCACGGCACGGCCGATGGCGCCCTCGTCCATCAGCCGGCGGGCGCGGCGTCCAGCGGCGCCGAGGAAGGTGTCGGGAGCCGAGCCGAGCAGCAGCCCGCGCTTCGCCGCCTCGGCGACAAGGCGACGGCCGTCGGCGGCCGAGGTCGCCAGCGGCTTTTCGGTGAAGACGTGCTTGCCCGCCGAAAGCGCCGAGAGCGAAATGTCGAAATGCGCCGCCGGTATCGTCAGGTTGAGCACAAGGTCGATGTCGGGATCGGCGAGCAGCGCATCGACGCCGAGCGCGCGGATGCCATATTCGTTGGCGCGGAGGGCGGCCATGTCAGCCGAAATGTCGGCACAGGCTCGCAACTCGACGCCACCGAACAGAGCCGCATTGCGCAGATAGGTCATCGAGATGTTGCCGCAGCCGATGACACCAATGCCGAGTTTCGTCTTTGATTTTCCGTGCATTTTCGATCGTACCTCCCAATGCGGCAATGGTCTCGCTGAACCGTCGCGCCGGCAACGGATCATAGTCGAAAGCCGCTATACAACATTTTAAATCTTGACGCGCGTAAAATTATTATAGAACATGCGAAAATGCTGGCGCGGGAGGCTGCCAGCCCCACGGGAGGAGAAAATGAATGACATGAAAAAACGGCCGACCGCCGATACGAAGCCCGTGGGCCATGCGCGGATTGGATCTTCCGTCGCGGTCAGGGACCGAGACGGGTTCAGGCATGGATCACCTTGGCCCCGGTCATATCTCGGAAACACAGGGTCCAGGATTATGAAATCAAACGATTTGGGAATTTTGCACTCATGAGCCTAGGAACCAAGGTGCGTCTTGCGCGCCTCTTCTCGCATCCATCGGGGAAACTTTTTGGCGGCGCGGTCGACCACTTCGTCGGCTATGGCGACGTGCGCAAAGGCGGCCTTGCCGACCTGCCGGGTGCGCTCGCACGCGTCATGGTGGGCAAACCCGACTACGTCAGCATCCAGCCTGGCACCGCGCGCCATCTGTGGCCGCAATATGCGGGCAAAGCTTCCCTGGTGATTCAGGCGGGCTGCTTCACTCCGGACGATCGCATCAGCGAGTTGATCGCAACGCCCGAGGATGCGGTGCGCGCGGGGGCCGATGCGTTGGCCGTGGCCATTCCGGTGCGCGGCGCGACCGAGGGCAAATACATACGCTGGCTGACCGATTCGGTAAATGCAGCGGCCCGCTACGGCATGCCGGTGGTGGCGCATATCTACCCTCGCGATTTCACCGACGGAGCAAAAATCGTCTTCACCCCCGACGAGATCGCCTATGCGGCGCGCATCGGCTACGAGTCCGGTGTCGACGTGATCAAGATCGGCTACACGGGCGATTTCGAGTCGTTCCGAGAGACCGTCCGGACCTGCCCGGTGCCGGTTGTGATCGCGGGTGGTCCGAAGACCGATACGCTGCTCGGCGCGCTTCAGCAGACGGCGGACGCCATCCGTGCCGGCGCACGCGGTGCCGTTGTAGGCCGCAATCTCTGGGGGCATGGCGATCCGGAGAAGGCAGCGCTTGCCTTTCGGGGCGTCATCCATGACGGCCTTTCGGCGCAAGACGCCCTGGCGAAGGCAGGGGCCTGAACGATGCCCACCGTCCCCTCGATCCTCGGCTTCGGCGCTATTGCGATCGACGACATCGTCTACGTCGATCGGCCGTTGTCGGCGGGCAAGGGGAAGGTTCTGCAAAGTGCCCGCGCTTTCGGGGGAAATGTCGCGACGGCGCTGGCCGCCGTCGTGCGGCTCGGCGGAACCGCCGGGTTCGTCGGATGGCTGGGCAGTGCCGCGGACGACGCCGTGCTGCGCGATCTCGTTGCGAGCGGTGTTGAAACCGCATTCGCACCGGGCCATCCCGACGCGCGCCCGGTGCGCTCGCGGATCACCGTCGGCTCGGACGGGGAACGGTTCATCGCGTATGACGACGATGCGATGCTGGGCACCGCTCCGGACTTTCCGGACGATATCCTCAGCCGCGCGACCGTCCTGATCGTCGATAGCTACGCGATCCGGTCGCTGGATGTCGTGGCTCGGGCTCGCGATCTCGGCCTTGCGATCCTCGGCGATATCGAATGGAGCAACGGCCCAGCCACGGAGCGGCTGATCGCGCTCTGCGACCATCTCATTCTTCCACTCGGCTTTGCGCGGACTGCCACGGGGTGCCGATCGCCCGCCGAGATGCTCGATGCATTGTGGTTGCCGTCGCGGTCGGCCGTGGTTCTGACCGATGGAGGCAGGGGCGTGTACTATCGCGGGTGTGAAGAGACAGGTCTCTGGCACCTGCCCCCGCACCGCGTTGTGGTCGTCGACTCGACCGGCGCGGGTGACTGCTTTCATGGCGCCTATGCCCATGCATTGACGCGCGGAGCCGACACCGCAGGCCGGGTGGCATTCGCCGCCGCGGCGGCGGCCCTTTCGATAACGGGGCGTGGCGGGCGCGAGGCGCTTCCGACCGACGACCAGGTCACGGAACTCCTGGCATCGACGAACGCGCCGTCAGCAGTCGAACTGAGAAAAGCGCATGTCGATACTGGAACATAGCCTGAAACTATCCGATGAAATATTTCACAGGTGAAGATAAGCCGAAGAGAACTATAAAAGTCATTGGCTTATACTTGTGGAGGGAGGAATATGGCAGAAGTCATTCTTGAGAATATCTGCAAAACCTACGGGAACAATTTTCGCGCAATCGACCAATTGAACCTATCGGTCGAGGACGGCGAGTTCTTGATTCTCGTCGGGCCCTCCGGCTGCGGCAAATCCACCGCGTTGCGAATGATCGCGGGATTGGAGGACATCACCAGCGGCAGCCTTCGGATCGGCGGAGTCGACGTCGTCGACATGCCGCCCAAGGACCGCGACATCGCGATGGTCTTCCAGAGCTACGCGCTCTACCCGCATATGACGGTGTTCGAAAACATCGCCTTTTCGATGCGGCTGGCAGGCAAGTCGAAGGCCGAGCGCAAGAAGCGCGTGGACGAGATCGCCAAAACCCTTCAGCTGACGTCTTTGCTGGACAGCAAACCCGCGAACCTTTCAGGCGGACAGCGTCAACGGGTTGCCATGGGCCGCGCCATGGTGCGCGAGCCGGCCGCCTTTCTCATGGACGAACCCCTTTCCAATCTGGATGCGAAACTGCGTGTTCAAATGCGCGCCGAAATCACCAGCCTCCAAAAGCAGCTCGGCGTAACGACCATATACGTGACCCACGACCAAATCGAAGCGATGACGATGGGGGACAGGGTCGCGGTGTTGAAAGGCGGCGTGCTGCAGCAGGTCGACACGCCCAAGAGACTCTATGAATCGCCGGTGAATGCCTTCGTTGCCGGCTTTATCGGCTCTCCTTCGATGAACCTTTTCGAGGCGACCCTGACGGGCGACGAACTGATGTCCGGCACCTTCGCCATCCGGCTGCAGGATGCAGCCTTCGTGCGCAGGCCGGGCTTGAGGTCGTATGCGGGGCGCAAGGTCGTGTTCGGCATACGACCGGAGGATCTTTATGACAGCAGCCTCGAATCCGGTCGCAAGTATCAGACGATACCCGCAAAGGTAACTTCGATCGAAGAACTCGGCTCTGAACATGTTGTTCACCTGAACATCGACGCGGTCCGGGTGGACTCCGGCGATCCGGACGCGGTGGACGATTTTGGCCTGGCATCGAACGCGGTGGCGAGATTCGAGCCGCTCAGCGCCGTCCACTCCGGCTCGGATATCCGGGTGGCCGTGGATGATGCCAAGTTCCATTTCTTCGATCCCGAGACGCATCTGGCGATCTGAATATCTGCGGCAGACCGCAGGCGAGAGCGAGGCGCCTGCGAAAGATACTCGCAAGAAGGCTTCTGAATAAACCAGACGATCGTCCGCATTGTGCGGTCGATCTTAAAGAAGGAGGAGAAAATGACGTTTCGGATACAACCCGCGATGCTGAAAATAGCCGCGGCCGCATGGTTGCTTGGCGCAACCAGCGCCATGGCGGACACGGCGCTGGAATTCACCCAATGGTGGGAGCCCGAATTGCCGGCCGGCTCGCTTAGGGCAATCATGAACGACTTCGAGGCTGCAAACCCCGGAATCAAGGTGACGCTGGTCAGCGGCCCCTATGCGACCACGCGCGACCAGATCTCGGTTGGTGCTGCAACTGGAACGCTTAGCGACGTCGTCGGTCTCGACGGCGCTTGGGTGAACAATCTGAACGCGCAGAATGCGCTGGCCGACATGAACCCGATGATGGATGCGAGCGGGTTCGACAAGACCCAGGTCGCGGATATCATCAAGGTGGACGGCAAGGCGGTGATGTTTCCCGTGGCTTCGTTCGTCTATCCGGTCTTCGTGAATATGGACCTCGCTGCCCAGGCCGGCGTAACCAAGCTGCCGTCGACCCGCGCGGAGTTTCTCGAAGCCGCCAAGAAGATGACCCATGTCGACAAGAACCAGTATGGCTGGGTGCTTCCCTTGTCGCTGCAAACGCCGTCCGGTGTCCAGAACGACCTGATGTCGTGGGTCTGGGCCTCGGGTCAATCGATGATGGCCGACGGCAAGCCGGCTCTCGAGGGCAAGCCGGTCGTCGATATGCTCACCTTCGTCAAATCGCTGAACGACGCCGGCGTCATCTCGCCCGGCATTGCCACCAAGACCGAGCAGGAAAAGGTCGAGGAATTCGTCAACAACCGGGTCGGGATGATGATCGACTCGCTCGCGCATGTGAACCTCATCCGCGAACGCAATCCCAAGCTGAACTTCGACCTCATCCCGGTCCCGGTCGTGGAGAACTACAACGGCAAGCGCGGCCTTCCCTACGCCTCCTGGGGCATCGGCATCTCTGCGGCCTCGAAACATCGGGAAGAGGCCTGGAAGCTCGTCCAATATCTGATGAGTGAAAAGGTGAACGCCAAGCTCGTGTCGCTTGCAAACGCCTTCCCGGGCAACGTCAACGCCAAGCCCGATTTCGTGACCTCGGACAAGGCTTTCGGCAAGGCTTTCGAAATCTACAAGACCGGTTATCTCGCCAACGAGTTCACCGGTCTGCCGGTGGCTGAAGACCTGATGACCAAGTTCGACGTGGAAGCCCAGAAGATGCTCGCCGGCGAGCAGTCTCCGGAACAAGCCGCAGCCAACGCTCAAAAGGGCTGGATAGAGAAATTCTGAGCGGCCTGTTCCCCGTTTACTATCTTCCACCGGGTGGCCTGACCTCGGGCAGGCCACCCGTCAACAACGGATCGGCAATTTGAGATGGACCTGTTTCCGAAGCGCACCTTCCTGTTGAAGGCGTATCCCAAGGTTGGCACATGACCCGGCAGAAGCGCCCCCACCATAAACTGAAACGAGCGGTCGCACCCTATCTCTATCTGTCACCCTCGCTCCTCATAATCGGCCTTCTGATGCTGCTGCCGATGGTGACGGTGATTGGCTATTCGTTCCAGAACAGCGCGGTGCTGCGTCGCGACCCGTCCTTTGCCGGACTGAAACACTACCAGGCGATCTTTGCCGATCCGGTGTTCTGGGCCTCGCTGTGGCACACGCTCTACTTCACATGCATGAGTGTCGTCTTCCACATGACCATCGGCATGGTCTTCGCACTCATGCTGAACAGCGACCGCATCAATCCGACGCTGCGCAATATTCTGCGCGTGCTCTACATACTGCCTTGGCTGTTCACCGCGGTGATTATCGCCGTGATCTGGCGCCTCCTGCTCGAGCCGAACGGTGTCGTGAACAGCGTTCTCATGCAGATGGGCATCATCGGTTCCAAGGTCGAGTGGTTTTCCTCGCCCGAGACCGCGCTGCACGCCGTCACCTTCGCCAATATCTGGGCGGGCTACCCGCTTTTCATGGTCAGCCTGCTCGCAGGCTTGCAGGGCATTCCCAAGGATTTCTACGAGGCCGCCGATATCGACGGGGCGAAGGCCTACCAGAAGCTGATCTTCATCACCATCCCGCAGCTGATGCCGATCATCATCAGCATCTCGCTGCTCGACTTCATCTGGACCATGCAGGTCTTTCCATTGATCTGGATAACGACGGGCGGCGGTCCGATCTACTCGACCGAGGTCCTCAGCACCTACACGTACAAGCTGGCGTTCTCGAGCTACAACCTGTCGCAGGCGTCGGCGAGTGCCGTGGTCATCCTGCTGATCTCTCTCGGCCTGACGCTGTTCTACATCCGCTATCAAAAGGCTCGGTAGTCACCATGAGGAAAAGGCACACGCCGAAAGACAGGCTGATCACCGTCGCGCACCATGTCGCGCTTGCCGCAGGGCTCTTTTTCGCGGCCTTCCCGATCTACTGGATGCTGAGCAGCTCGTTCAAGTCGAATACCGAAATCTTTGCCCTGCCACCAACCGTCCTGCCGAAGGCCTTCACGCTCGAGGCGTATGCGGCCATCCTTGGCGACCCGGTAAAGCTGCGCTTCTTCTTCAACAGCTACTTCGTGGCCGGAGCGGTGACCGTGCTGACGGTGCTGATCGCCTTGCTGGCGGCCTATGGGTTCAGCCGTTTCAATTTCCGCGGCAAGGGCAGCCTCAACACACTCATCATCAGCACGCAGACGATCCCGCCGATCACGCTTTTGATCCCCTTCTTCGGGCTTGTCGTCTCGTATGGCATCTTCGACACCTACGTCGCACTGATCCTGACTTACCTGGTGTTTACGCTGCCCTACGCGATCCTGCTGATGACGGGATATCTGAACACCTTGCCCCGCGATCTCGATGAAGCGGTGGCGGTCGACGGCGGCACCAGCTGGACCGCACTCTGGCGGGTGATCGTCCCGATTTCACTGCCTGGTATCGTGGCGACGTCGGTCTACACCTTCCTGTTGTGCTGGAACGAATTTCTCTTTGCGCTGACGCTGACGAAGTCAACGTCCATGCGCACCGTCCCGATCGGCATTCAGCTGTTGATGGGGCAGCACGCCTTCGAATGGAACCAGATGATGGCAATGAGCGTGCTCGGCTCGCTACCGCTCTTACTCATCTACCTCCTTGCCCAGAGGTTCTTCCTCGCCGGCATGACTGCGGGCTCGGTCAAGTAGGATGTCCCTCCCACGGAGAACTGATGGGGTAGGCCGCGCATCGAAATCGATGGATTGGACCTTCTCTGCTGGCAGGCGATATCGCCGCGGCCTCGGGTGCTGTTCTTCCAGCGCCACATCCTCGAAGGGCCTACGCAGGTGGAATCAAGGAATGAAAGGATGAACGTGAAAGACCTCAAAGTCGGCTGCCAGACCTTCACCTGGGAAATGCTCGGAGACCGTTTTGCCGGCGGCCCCGACGACCTGCTCAAAGCGATCGCCGATGGCGGCTATGCCGGCATCGAGATCACCGACGCGATGATCGGCCGCTATGCCGGCAAACCGGCGGAGTTCGCGACCGCGCTGAAGACATCCGGCCTGACGCTGGTCTCCTTCGCCTTCGGTTCGAATAGCGGCTTCACACTCAAGGAGAAGATCGGCGCCGATCTCGAGACCGCCGGGCGCTGGATCGATTTTGCCGCCGCCTTTCCGGGCGCGCTGGTGTCCATGGGCTCGGCGACCGTCGTGTCGGACGGTCCGCGCGACGACAAGTTCGCCATTGCGGCCGAGGTCTACAACAAGGCTGGTGAACTCGGCCGCAAGGCCGGCGTCGATGGATTGGACCTTCTCTGCTGGCAGGCGATATCGCCGCGGCCTCGGGTGCTGTTCTTCCAGCGCCACATCCTCGAAGGGCCTACGCAGGTGGAATCAAGGAATGAAAGGATGAACGTGAAAGACCTCAAAGTCGGCTGCCAGACCTTCACCTGGGAAATGCTCGGAGACCGTTTTGCCGGCGGCCCCGACGACCTGCTCAAAGCGATCGCCGATGGCGGCTATGCCGGCATCGAGATCACCGACGCGATGATCGGCCGCTATGCCGGCAAACCGGCGGAGTTCGCGACCGCGCTGAAGACATCCGGCCTGACGCT